>NZ_LJCS01000053.1:0-30924 GCF_001280945.1 Photorhabdus heterorhabditis
CCAAAGGGGTAATGGATATTGCGGCAACCGGCGGTTTTCTCTATGCGCAGGCCATGGAAGAAACCTATAAAAGTGAAGAAACGCGGAAACGCTGTCAAGGTTTCGGCCCCATAAAGTCGTGTAAAGTGTTTGGGTCTAAAACAGAACATAAAACACAAATCAGGAAGACCAACAAAGTCACGGAATTGACTGCCGGGGGGGATATTACCCTGAGGGCAAAAGATGACGTGACATTAGAAGCGAGTCGGCTAGAAACCCAGAAAAACGCGAAAATCACCAGCCAGACCGGGAAAGTGAACTTCCGGGCCATGCCCAATACCGCTTTTGAGCAGACTGTCACGACATCAAAAGGCTTTTTTATTACGCACCACGATAAAGGCCACAGTGAGACGACCTGGGCCATCCCGTCCGTGCAGGTGGGCGGTACGCTGACCGTGGAGGCAGCAGCCGGTATCAGTGCGGATGTGAAAGTGAAAGACGAGCAGTTACTGGAAGACACGCTAGGGGTACTGGGTCACACCCCCGGTACCGAATGGTTGAAAAATCTTCAAGGCCGCAATGATGTCCAGTGGGATCAGGTTAAGGACGCTTACCGTCGCTGGGACAAAAAAATCACAAGCTTAAACCCGGTGGCGGGCGCCGTGATTGCGATTGCGGTCGCGGCGGTGACGGCGGGTTCGGGCCTGGCGGCCTGGGCGGGAAGTGGTGCCGTGGGGGCGACAGGCGCTACGGGAGCCACGGCGAGCGCGGTTTATGGGGCGGCTTATGGCGGAATGATCGGGTTGACCTCGCAGGCGGCGGTGGCCTTAGTTGAAAATAAAGGGGATCTCACCCAGACACTGGCGGCCTTAGCGAAGCGCGAAGCCGTCAAATCCCTCGTGACCCAAATCGCCGTGGGTGGCGCATTAGGGGGTTTAGACCACACGATGGGCTGGGGAAAATTAGTGGCGGGAAAAGGCGTTGTCGATCCGCTAAAAGCGCAGCTTCCCTTATTGAGTAACCAGAATTGGAGTCAGGTGGCCCAGCGTGTGGCGGCACAATCCGTCGTCAGTTCAACAATAGGGACGGCGATTAACGGCGGCAGTTTTACAGATAACCTGCAAACCGCGCTGTTGAGCAATATCGGTAATCAGATTAATGCGGAAGGTGCCAAACTGATTGGGGATAACGGGGAGATTTTGGGTATCCCGGGTAAAGCGATTAGCCATGCCGCGGTGTCTGCGCTGGCGGCGGAAATTGGTGGCGGGGATGCCAAAGGGGCTGCCGTGGGTGCGCTGGCGGCTGAATTAGCGGCAATCACCATGGAAAGCCGGCTATTTGAACCGGCGTATAAGAATGAAACCGAGCGACAAATCCATAAAATTCAGGAAGCGCTGACGGGTAATGAAGTTAAGGCCCAGACAGCCAAATTTATCGGGGCATTATCAGGCGCCCTGATTAGCCATACCCCGGAAGGCGCTTACAGTGCGGCGAACAGCGCGGAGCTTGTCTATCGAAATAACATGACTGAACACATGTTGTATCAGTTATCGGTAGAAAATCAAAAAGACATCTTAGCGGCAGGAAAAGGGGATAAAGCTGCGGAAGCGCGCGTCATTGCGCGGCAGGATGCGGCGATTGCCGTCACCGCAGTGGCGGCGGGCGGTTATGCGCTGGTTTATGGCGGTCAGATACTGATTGCCGCCTCGGCTGAAATGGCAACGGCAGGGCGTGTTGCACTTGAAGGCTGTAAAACCAATCCGGCGCTGTGCCTGAATAACGTGGGCATTTTTGTCGCGGATGCGATTGCGCCGGAGGCGGCGGTTGGGACCGGTGTTTTGGCTGCGGGCACGGTAAAAGTATTAGGTAACACCAAAGAAGGTGCCAAGGATCTGGCAGAAGGATTGAGTCATACCTCAAAACCGCTGTTAAGCAATGCTAAGCCTGATACTGATGCCGTAACTCGCTTGATTGAAAAAGAGAAGTTGTATGCCGGAAAGGGGACGAGTGAGGCTGTACAGGTTGGAAATAAACTAGTTCCTGATAATTTGGCTTCACAAATAGCAGAGCACAACAGCCAAATTGGAGTATTAAATCGAAAACAAGGGACTATTTCCGGTGCTCATAACCAAGACTCATTTTTAGAGTCAGTTGAAATGATTGGAGCTAAAGTAAACCTTACGATTACTGATAAAGGTTATCCAGGGTTAATTGAATATAAATATCAAATTCCTGCGGTTAATAATAAGGGACAGAAGATAGGTTTTAAAGCTGAACAAACAAAAACAACTTATGTTCCTAAAATATTATCGGATTACAGAGTTACAAATATGTCGAATAAAGCATCTCAACAGGCTGAGAACTATTTCAAAGTAAACCCTGAACATAGACAGTATTCTGTTAAAGTTGATGGTTATTGGTTCCAAGTAACCCGAGATGCAAAAACAGGAAAAATTAATAATGCATTTATTACAATGCCACCAAGAGGTTCAAAATGAATAAGGATAAAATGAGTTGGCTGATGACCACTAAAGATTATTTATATCAAGATTATGGAAGAGATCTATATGATGTTATTTATGCCACATTATCAGAAGGTAAAATGAATTATAAATCATTTTTAAAAATGGCTAGCGAAGGTCATGGATTTTCTCCTTCTGAAGGTTTTAGCTATGCGTTAGATCAAGATTGGGATATTCCAGAAGAATTTAATGAAGTCACTTTTTTTCTAGGTGAATATGAAAGTTTATCCATATCTCCTGATCATTTTGTTCAACTAATGCAATATATTACAGATGCCTATATTCAGGCTTATCCAAATGATAAAGTATCTGTAGAGTTGTATATGGAACAGTTAAGAGAACGTTATTCTTGATAATAAGATCCCAATTTAACTGACATGACCCTAAAAAGTTGGACAGGTTACACTAAGCAGCTAATAATGCCTAAGTTCGGAAGTATAGCGGACTTAGGCCGTTAACCTTAAGCTAATACAACTTCTTTTATGGTTGTAATAGTAGATGTACTCTTCTATTGCTTTCCTGAGTTTATGGGTACTATCGAACCTGTGCAGATAAAAACATTCTGATTTTTTAACGGTCAATCGGCAGCGCTGATTATTAAGGTCGCCGAAGAGTGTCATTGCGCAGCGGAATGCGGCGATTGCCGTCACCGCAGTGGCGGCAGGTGGTTACGCGCTGGTTTATGGCGGTCAGATACTGATTGCTGCCTCGGCTGAAATGGCAACGGCAGGGCGTGTTGCGCTTGAAGGCTGTAAAACCAATCCGGCGCTGTGCCTGAATAACGTGGGCATTTTTGTCGCTGATGCGGTTGCGCCGGAGGCGGCGGTTGGGACCGGTGTTTTGGCTGCGGGAACGGTAAAGGTATTAGGTAACACCAAAGAAGGTGCCAAGGATTTGGTAGAAGGATTGAGTCATGCCTAAAACCGCTGTTAAGCAATGCTAAACCTGATACTGATGCCGTAGCTAGCTTGATCGAAAATGAGAAGTTGTATGCTGGAAAGGGAGCGACACAAGCTGGAAAAGATGCAGGTTCATTAACAGGATACCCAGCCAAAATATCTCCTAATGCTTCTACAGAACAAATACGTTCATTAAGTAAGGGAAAATGAGAGTGCCAAAATATTGGCTCAAAATGGTTATCATGTCGAACAAAATCCGAAAGTTATAGGAGATAAAAAACCCGATTATAAAATAAACGGGGAAATTTTCGATAATTATGCCCCTAGCTCTAGCAGTGTTAGGAATATTTGGAGTGAAGTAAAAGGTAAAGTAGATGAAGGACAAACTAAAAATGTTGTCATCAATATATCAGATACTAAAGTGACCTTAAATGATTTAAAAATCAATTCAGTAAATACCCAATTAATGGTCTTGATAAAATCATAGTAATAGATAAACTTGGCAAACCAATTAAACTGAAATGAGGACAAAATGGCTATTAATTTAGTATGTTATACAACTATAGGACCCTCAACCTTACAAAATAAGGTAAATGAGTTTGTTTCTAAATATTCAAATTTATTCCCTGGCGAGTATATTGTATATCCAGTTAGAGAACCAGATGAGATTCAAAAAGAGATTTCAAATGAAAACAATTTAGATCCTTTATCTATATTTAGGATTGCGATGAATAATAAAGAATCAAAAATATCTATAACAGATATGGCTAATTTATTAAAAAAAGAGTTAGGTGCTTCAAATATTATTGTTCTTTTTGAAGGTGAAATTTTAATTTAAATATTGTTCCACGATCACCCATGAACTCCTCCCCCGAATGTTAGACAAACATATAACATTCGGGGGAAAGTTCATCCAATCGTGGGCTATATTCTTCTATTTTTATGACAACTGATTTGCCAGCATAAAAACCGAGTTGTTCCAGTCAGAACCCTTTAATAGTGAGTTGAGGTCTGTGCACTGATTAGCCATACCCCGGAAGGTGCTTACAGTGCGGCGAATAGCGCGGAGCTTGTCTATCGAAATAACATGACTGAGCACATGCTGTATCAGTTATCGGCAGATAATTCATCTGCTGAAGTGAATACCTCATCAGTTACCGGTGCATTAATTGCTTTTAGAGTTGTCCTGTTAAGTATCTTTAATTCGATAGGAAATTCCTGTCTTAATGAAATCTGATTTAAAAAGATCCTAATGGCATCAGATAGACTTATTCCTAACTCGGATAGCACATTTTCCGCATCTTCTTTTAACTTGGGTTCAACTCTTGCTTTGACAATTTCAGTTTTTATCGTTGCCACTTTAGCTGTAACCCTACTATTATTAGTTTACATCACGCAATGTAGCACATATAAGACACAAAATAGCCCCTAATCTTTTTTAGTGATGATCTCACTGAACGGGTTGAATCTGACTATACCCAATAGATTTCAAGATGCATCGCGACGGCAAGGGAGCGAATCCCCAGGAGCATAGATAACTCTGTGACTGGGGTGAGTGAGTGCAGCCAACAAAGAGGCAACTTGAAAGATAACAGGTATATATTAATTACCCACCTCAGAAATGCACTGGTAACAACAATCAAAAAAATAAAGCTTTTAAACCCGGTATTAAAACCGGGCTAATACACTAAAGGCGGTACCTATCTCAGCAAAAATGACACTGAAATGCCGTCTCCTCCCAAGTCACCTGCAATTGTGAATAATGCTGATTCTCTATCGTTGCCGTCAGCAATTTACGACTGATCTGTGGTAATAAAGTGTTCGTAATAATGGAATCAATCCTGCGAGCACCAGATTCCTGTTCTATACAACAGGAAATAATCTGTTGCGTCACTCGGTGGTCAAACTGCGCTGCAATACCATAATTTTCCCGCAGACGCTGAGCCACCCGCGCCAACTGCAATTGCACAATATTTTCCAACATTTCATCACTCAATGATAAAAAAGGAATCACTGTCAAACGGCCAAGCAGTGCGGCAGGAAATGTCCGTAACAGCGGTTGGCGTAACTGCTGAGTCAACGTTTCCATATTCGGCAAACCATCCTGCCGGGTACAAGCGCTAATAACTTCCTGACTCCCCACATTCGAGGTCAATATGATCAGTGTATTACGGAAATCAATACGCCGACCCTCACCATCTTCCATCCAGCCTTTATCGAATACCTGAAAAAACAGTTCGTGCACATCGGAATGGGCCTTTTCCACCTCATCAAGCAATACCAAACTGTATGGGCGTCGCCGAACCGCTTCCGTCAAAACTCCACCCTCGCCATAACCAACATATCCCGGTGGCGCCCCTTTCAGAGTTGATACACTATGTGGTTCCTGAAACTCACTCATATTGATGGTAATCAGATTCTGTTCTCCACCATACAAGCTCTCAGCAAGTGCTAACGCCGTTTCGGTCTTCCCTACCCCAGAAGGACCACATAACAGAAAGACCCCCACCGGTTTATTCGGATCAGCCAAATGTGCACGCGCCGTCCGCACCCGCTCACTGATGATATTTAGCGCGTGTGGCTGACCAATAACCCGTTGCCCCAAGCTGTACTCCAGATTCTGGACAACATTAAGCTCATTTTTTACCATCCGACCAAGAGGGATGCCGGTCCAATCCGCAACTACCGCCGCAATACTGTGCGCATCCACCGCCACCGTAATTAATGGCTGTTCTCCCTGCAATAAACTCAATTGTTGCCGACAATCCTGTAACTGTGTCTGCCAATCCAAACGCTGTACATCATCCACCGGTATTTCATCATCGGAAATCAGTTGTTGGCGCAAGCTGATAATCTGCTGAGCCAGTGTCGTTTCAGCCTGCCAACGCTGAACCATCTGCTCCTGCTCCGCCTGCAATTCACGACGCTGCTCATCAAGCTGAGCCAAACGTGCACCATGATCACCCCCCAGTTGTTGCTCGCGGCAAACAATCTCATATTCAATTTGGAGTGCATCAAGCTGACGGCGATAATCTTCCAATACCGCCGGTTGACTGTGCTGACTAACCGCAACCCGTGCGCAGGTGGTATCAAGCAAAGCTATGGCTTTATCAGGTAACTGACGAGCCGGAATATAACGATGAGAGAGCGATACCGCCGCTTCCAGCGCCTCATCCAGTAATAACACACCATGATGCTGTTCCAACTGCCCAGACAAACTCCGTATCATTTTTAACGCCAGTGCTTCATCCGGTTGTTCGACCTGTAATACCTGGAAACGCCGAGTCAGCGCCGGATCTTTTTCAATATGCTTTTTGTATTCCGCCCAAGTAGTCGCACCAATAGTCCGTAACTGTCCACGCGCCAGTGCTGGTTTCAACAGATTCGCGGCGTCACCAACCCCTTGCGCACCGCCAGCACCAATCAGCATATGAATCTCATCAATAAACAGAATAATGGGAACCGGGCTTTGCTGAACTTCATTAATCACCGCCTGCAAACGTGCCTCAAATTCTCCTTTCATGCCAGCGCCCGCTTGCAAACGGCCAATATCCAATGACCAAAGCTGAACATGACACAACGACGGTGGCAAATCACCCGATGCAATACGCAATGCCAATCCTTCCACCAGCGCCGTTTTACCCACACCAGCCTCACCGGTAATCAAAGGATTGTTTTGCCGACGACGTAGCAGAATATCAACCAGTTGGCGAATCTCCTTATCCCGCCCAACAACAGGGTCAATTCGCCCAGCCTTCGCGAGTGCTGTCATATCCTGCGCATAACTTTGTAACGCACTCTCTGATGTTGACTTATTGTTCCCATTCTCTGCGACTGATCGCTGAGGACTATTTTCCGTACTGTTGCTCAGGATATGCGTAACATCCTGCACCAGATTTTCCGCATTAATACGGGCAAACTGAGCGGAGATAGCTAACAAATGCTGGCGCAGATTAAAAGTCGTCAACAGGGCCAGCAATAAGTGAGCACCCCGGATCTCACCTGCCGCAAAAGTCACAGAGCTACACACCCAAGCCCGCTCCACGGCTTCATCAATATGAGCGGAAAGATCAGAAATCGCGCTAGCTCCGCGCGGCAATGCGTCCAGAGCCTGTACAATATCCCGTGCCATCTGCTGATCATCCAAGGCAAAATGGCCTATGATCTGTTGCAGATCGCCCGCTTTTTGCTGCATCAGCTGATGCAACCAGTGCGCCAGTTCAACATAAGGATTGCCCCGCAACTTACAAAATGCACTGGCGCTTTCCAAAGCACTAAACAAGGGCGGATTAAGTTTATTAAATAGTGACTGGCGATTGATATCTGACATAGAACCCTCGTCCATATTGGATAGAAAAGAAAACAGATGCAGCTTGTTATGACTACGCAGCCTTATCTGGCCTGAAACAGAGATCGCGACGATCATGATGATGGGTGTTAAGCCCCAGCCAACAGTTTTGTCCCAGAGACTGAGCGCTTCCCAGTGAACAGCCCTGATAATGTTGATGATCCAACGTAATTCTGAGCGTCCAGGCATATTCAAGGCCGACATAACCTCGAACCCAATCACACAATTGCTGAAGATCATCACAACAGGATGTTGCGAATCGTGACGCCGGTAAGAAACGTTGATATGCCGACCAGGAGAGCGGGCCAAGTTCCAGACAAAATGCATATTGCACATCAGCCACCGCAATACCGAGACGGGTTGCGTATCCCAACCGGGCGCCTGAATGCCCGTTATGCAGCCGTAACTGCTCATCACGAGCAATCGCTAACCAATGAAACTGGTTTTCATGCAATGTAACTGGTAAACCAAAATGGTAACGTAGCAAGCACAGCAAACCCTCTTTATTACGCGGATAGCGGCTCAAGTGCCCAGCCATATAGTGATGTGTCCGTTCTTGCCGGAGGCGGTAACTCGGAATGTGTTCCATGCCGATAAAGCTAGCAAAAAAGCGATCAAAACGATGGTTATCGCTGCGATCAAAGGAAATGCAAGGCTGAGCATCCGCCCATGCACGCCAAAACAAGGTGATTAAACGGTGCTGAAAAAGGTTAAAAAAGGCACTCAGTGCATGATCTTTATGTTGCTTCTGACGTTGCCAGGCAAACTCAGTAACATGTAAAGGCAGAGGGCCATTCGGACCAAACAGACCAAAATTATTGATATTAATTTGATAGCGAGTGCCATCTGGGTAAGGTTCGATAGACGCAATTTCTGCCGGTGCAAAGCACAGTGTTGGCTGTTGCCCCAAACGCAATGGCTCATAACGCGGTAAAGGTGAACGACCCAATGAATAAGGCGCTCCTGACTGTGCATCAATACGCCGTAGCAACTGAAACAGATCAAAATCCCACGGCGTTTTTTCTCTTTCAGCCCAGAAATGAATATCAAGAACAGATGACGCAGTCTGTATTTTCTCCCCAACCTGTACGATCTGATTGTCGGCATATATGGCAAGTATCTTCATAACAAGGTCCTTACCCCATCACGCCCCGACCAAAATCCGATCGTCCCCCGTTGCACACTGGACAGCGTTGTTTCCGCAAAACTGTTTATTGTCACCAAACGGCTAAACAGCTGTGCTAGTACGCTCCCCATTAACCAAGGAGAACGGCCAGAAAATGCCTGTTCATCGACCTCCAACGCCACGCTGATTCCACGTCGAAACAACGGTGTACCGGCCATGTGACGATTTTGAGCCTGCAAACGGCAACAACGGATACCGTTAATCTGCTGCGCAATCACCGCATCAGCCTGACTTGCATGAAACCGTAACAGCCGTCGTAGTTCCGTTTCACCCTGTTCAGTGGTGCAATCCTGCAAGCTAAAGTAGTTAAGCTGTAATTGATTGATTAGTTGCCAACAGACGCGACTCTCTGCCAATGCTGGACGAGGGTTGCTGGGGCCTTTACGCAACTGAACGGCAGAAACAGGTACTGAATCCTGCATCACCAAACTTTCTTGTGCCTGTCGTTGCAGCAATAAAGGAAGATCACGGTTGGTACACAAAACTTCTGCACTGAGATATTTCAAATCACTGCGCCAAGGCGGATGACGCTCGTCTGCCAGCGAAACATAAACCTCACTGCCAAGATAATCAGAGCGCATCCCATAGCGGTTTACATCCTGTGGCAACAGACGAGATTCACGGCGGATAGAAAAATACCCCGAATTAATCAACGCATCATCATGCTGCGTGTGATAAAGCGGATGGAAAATATAGCGCTGGTCGCCATCATGCTGAGTCCCAATACCGCGTAATGCTGTGACAGAAAAAACCTCATAATCAAGCGGACGCATGTTATCAACCACAACATGGTATTCATGCTGTTGTTCATTGAGTATCATCGGCTCGGCCGTACGAGGGAAAAGGTTAATAGCAGGGGTACAATGCAAAGCCAGATGGCTGACATCCACCACCTTTTCCAACTGTGGCGAACGTACATCCAATAGGATCTGAATTTCAAATCTCTGTTGTTTACCGGCCTGTGCCAGCAATGGCTGCAAGCCACTGATACTGAAAAACTGGAAACGGGCCGGAAAAGCAAAATATTCCTGCAACAGGCGATAAGCTTCTACATTGCGCAAATCAACCGGCAACAATGCCTGTTCCGAAGCAAAACCCTCATGACACAATGCCTGAGATGGCAGCAATAACCGCTGTACTGAACTGCCGGGAATTTGGCACAACACCCCCTGACAGTGTGCCATCAGTAATTCCAACAGTTGCAACGCGGGAATATCGCCGCCACTGAGATAAAACATCAGCTCATCACATTGCAATTCACCCAATGACACATTATCAAAACACGATAGCTGAATACGCAAAGCACCCTGTACATTCGCCCCGCCAAGTGCAGAAAGCGGAATATCAGCCGGAATACCACCCAATTCAACCTGTAGCAAACGCAGTGGTTGTAAGGTGACATCCTGCGCTGTACGGTAGCAGCAATTAAGCCCCTTCTTTTTCAGCGCCAAACTCTCCATCAGAGAACCACGAGGTACAGGAAAACCTTTGCTCAGATCTCCTTTAGTCGGATCTGGCTGTAATTCAACAATTGCCATCGAAGGCAGGCCAGCAAGGTAGTTAGGGTAAAGCGCTTCCAGTAACTGAGCGGAGAAACGCGGAAATTCAGCATCCATTTTGAGTTGAATGCGCGAAGTCAGAAAAGCAACCCCTTCCATCAGACGCTCAACATAAGGATCGGTAACTTCATCCCCCTGCATGCCCAATCGCCCAGCAACCCCCGGATAATGGCGAGCAAATTCGCCCCCCATTTCACGCAGCCATGCTAATTCACGATTGTAATACTCCAGTAATTTTTCATGCATGATTTACCCTCCATCCACCAGCTCAAAACGGCCGTTTTCCAGATCAACATGACTACTGAAAGCAAATGCCAATGGGCGGGAAGAGCACAACAGATGCCCCCGGATTTCAAAGCAGAGGATATTGTGAGCATTCAATTTTTGATCGCCCTGCATACCCGTGATGGTGAGTTCCTGCGGCATAATACGCGGTTCAAAATGGAGAATAGCTTCGCGTATCGCGCACTCAATACTTTCCCAGCTCACCTGAGAAACAAACTTCCCAGCCAGGGCGCGAATACCAAAATTCAATGTGCTGGTACTGACATGCGGCCATGATGACAGATCGGCGCCAGAGGAATAATGGTCGCAATTCAGTAGAGCCTGTAAATTATGCAGAACCGACAAACGAAGTTGCTGAGCACTGTCGCCATACAGCACATCTTCCCGATCATTTCCGCTCTCGGTCAGACGTTCAAGTAACATGGGAAATGTCTGATGATTGGCATAAACTGCCGGCCCCCTACGTTCCCTAGCCTTTTTCTCTGGTATTCTGCTCATCATTTAGCCCATATGAATCTGTTCAGAATCCACTTTTGTTATCGCCTGCGACGTAATAATGGTATTACGTGCGTGCAAACGGACATAATCGCGCGCCTGACAATCCAGTTGCCCAACACGTACATGTTCTGCCTGTTCAACCTTACGCAATACACGCTGGCTGATTTGCACTACGGTTTTCCACAAAGCTTCCACGCGCTGACCAAGCAGACAAACCACGTTCACCCAAGCAGTCAACTCATCACCGCTGTAACGCATATGAGCAATATGGCAATCACTCTGTTGCGCCGTGATCTGCACAGATTGACTATCAATACTGACCTGTTCGGCACTATGGAGCGTTAATTCTCCCTGCGGAGCAATACACAAATTCCCCGGAACGCTCAGCGTTACAGTTTGCTGCTCATCACTACGGCTCAATACAGCCAACACCCATAGCCGATGGTTATCGTCGCCACAAATCAGCACCTCGTCACCGGTTTGTGGACTCAACAAACAACTGATAGCAACACGACATTGCCAGCCGCGTTGCTGATACTCGACGATCACATCACCGGTTGGCAGTATACTGACCACTTGCCCCGCGGCCTGTTGAGGAAGATTAATCCCCAATGGAAATGATTTTTGCGTTGCGTTCATAGATCGACCTCATCACTAGTAAACTTCTGACTTCCGTTAAACGCTAGCTGCGCGCACTCCACATCTCTGCCGCAAACAGTGCTTCATCCTGTTCCAAAATGCCTTGACGATTGGAGAAACGGCTCGCTTGCTGACAGGCCCGATGCATCAGCGTGCGTTTAAAACGCGCCTGACGCAGGTCAGCGTGACTGAGATCAGCCCAACTGAAATCGGCATAGCTCAAATCACAAGCGATAAAAGAGCAGTTATCCGCGTGCGCATAGCGCCACTGACTTTGTACTAATGTGCTGTGAGAGAAATCAGACTGGCTCAAACGGGCAGCAATAAACTGTCCGTGATTGATTTTTGCCTGCCGACACTGTGCTTCACGTAAGTCGCTTTCAATAAACAACGCACCTTCAGCCTGTATCTCATCTAAACAGGCTCCTCGCAGAGATGCGCCTTTAAAACAACTCTGCGTTAATATCGCTTGTCGGAAATTGGCATGATCCAATTGGTTATCGGTAAATTGGCAAGCCTGAAAGGTGAGTCCTTGAAACTGTCCTTCACGTAGATCGCAATGTGCAAACACGACCCGTTCAAAACGGCTATCTGTAAAGGTAATACTGCGCAGATCCATGCCGAACCACGTTAAACTCTGACAACGACAGTTATGTACAGCACCACTGTGAATATCACAGTCGTACAATATGACCTTATCAAGCGTGCTATCGGTAAAACGCACATTATTAAGGTGAGAAACGATGAAATAGCTACTATCAAGCACTGCCTGCTGCAAAGAGAGCTGTTCCAGCTGGCAGTCATTAAATACACAGTTATCCAACTGAGTGCGATCAAAACACGCTTGCGACAAAGTACATTGTTGAAACGAACACCCCTTGATCGTCATGCCCTGAAAGGAGGCATACGATAGCTGACATTGCTGAAATACTGCCTCATCAAGTCTGCAACCACTGAGATCAACACTTTCAAAGACAACATTGACAAACACCATACCAGCCAGATCCCGCCCTGCCAGCAGGTCGTTAGTCAGACAGGTATCTTGAATAATTTCCCCTTGCGCAATCAGCGCACTCAGTTGTTCCGGCGTTAACGTTTTCATACTAAGTCCCCGCCAGCACAAGGTAGAGTTTTGCACTGATCAAGCAGAGCGCCCTGTAACTGAGTATTCACATCAACGCTGGATTGAGAAATATCGGCGCGAAACAGATTAGCACGACGTAAATCTGCCCCGACTAAATGAGCTTTTTGCAATATTGCGCCCATCAGGTTGGCTTCCTGCAAATTACTATTCGTCAACAGGGTTCGGATAAACAGAGAGTTGCTGCCATTAACGGCACGCATTTGGGCAAAACTGAGATTAGCTTCGCTGAAATCACAGTTTTGTAGTACAGCCTCTGAAAAATCAGCGGCTTCGAGGAGTGTGAGGCGAAAATTACAACTGGTCAGCCGCGCATGCTGGAACAGACCGGAGCGAATATGGGTTTTACCCGTAAAGACACAACTCTCTAAGTGTGCATGCTGGTATTGCGCATGATCGAGTGCGCTATCAAGAAAAGTACAACTATCCATCACCGCATGATTGAAACGTACTGCGGCAAACCCGCCATTGATCACCGTCATACGTGTCAAATGAGCATAACTGAAATCCAGCTCTTCCGGCACCAGCTCCATAAACAGGCAATTTTCCAGCCGCGCCTGAGAGAAATGGCAATGGTAGAGCATGCATTGACGCAACAAAATATCACTCAGAGAAGCCTGGGAGAAATCACACATGACCAGCTCCGCCCGCTCCAACAACACACCACCAAGGCGTGCACCGGTAAAATAGCAATTGTGGCATCGTGCACCGGCCAGTGAAGCATTATCTAAACAGGCCGCATTCAGCGAGGTATTATTCAGTGAGGCATAAGCCAGCATAGCTTCACTCAGATCAGCTTCATCTAGGCAGCAATTATCCAGATTGGCATTTTCCAGCAAAGTACGCTGTAAATTAGCCCGACGCAGATCCAAACCAGAAAGATCCGCCCCGGTCAAATCCATATCACTGAGATCGCGTTTTGTTGCCATGCAAGCCATCACGTGACGACGTAGCACCTCCGCTTGTTCACCCTGCAATCTGGCCGCGGGTGGACGCGTATCCGCTGACAACAGATACATCTGATGCAAGCTGCGGTGTGTCTGTTTCAATGTTTCAGATGTCTGTAATTCCGGCGTTTTTTGCGACTGTTTGTGCAACAGATCCAACATGCGGTAGTAACTTGCCGGGCCAGCCGGGGGAGTGTTGGCTTGTTCTGTTGCTGCATAAGCAGCACTTTTTTTCTGAACACGCTGTTGTATACGTTCTGCCTGCCGCTCCAGACTGGCAACCAGCTCTGGTAATTTATCGGCAGTCAGCGCTTTTTCCTCTTGCAGCGGCAATTCTGTCAGCAGTTGATTGATATCCTGATCTTGTTTCTGACTTCTCGCCTGATGCCGCTGGCGCAAATAGGCTTCACGCCTTGTCATCGTCTCTGCTAATGCACTGGGGGTAACCTGCACATCATTATCTATCCAGGGCGCAATCAGGCTTTCATCCATCAAATCCTTTTCCCGCAGGGTAAAAAGTGCGCCTTTCTCTTTTTCTGCCCGTTGTGTCATCACTTGCTGGTAATGGGGAACGGGACGCTCAGACTGTGCCAACTCCATAGCTACCAACATCTGATGTACATCTGCGGCATCATCTTCATTAATCGGACAGGCACCGTGCCAAATGAGGACCATGCGTTCCAAATGAGGCATAAACCATACCGTGGTAGCACGTAAATGGACCTCCTCAAGACGCATTTCCTCACCACGCTGGCGGTTGATAAAACAACGTGCCTGCCAACACGGTAACGTACCCTGTTGCACGGCCTGAGTGGGATGCATATTCCAGATACGCCAACTAGCACCTGACGGCAAACAAGATTGTCCAGTCAACCACTGATCCTGTCCGGCCATATTGAACAGGTGCCAATCGGTATCGCGGGCCAAACCGGGGAATTCATGTGCCAGCCACTGTTTATCATATTTTTTTCCCATCAGGCGGCTACGCTGGGGCCAGCTAAAATCCAATGGTGCGAAACTGGCGGGCGGTACACGCTGATGTACTGAATGCAGCAACTGGTCAGGCAATTCAACATTAGGTAATGGATGCCACAGTACGCCATCACGGGTAACCGGTTCATCCCCCTTACCCAACGGGTTTTCTGCCGTACAGTGACCGCCAAAGGCATTTGACCAATCAAGATGCATCTTCTCAAACGGCTGTGGCGCTGAAGGATGCCCGTTCTGCCAGTAACGATCACCAAACACCATCAGGCTTTTTTCTTTATCAGCAACCTGAATCCTCGCTATACAAGCCTCTTTTTGCGACTGATGATTCGTCCAAGCGTAACCGGAAGCAAAGAATTCGGCACAAGGCTTGGGGATGGAAAGATCCAATACTCCGCCGGTACTTTGCAACTCTTGTGCAACCAGTTGCCATAGCTCCGGTTCTGGCCTGATTTGTGGCGAATCACCCATATCGGTCAGCGCCATCACCGTGACGCCCAGATAGTTTTGCTGCTGCCAGCGCCACGGACGATGTAAGACCCCCAATCGCAGAGGTTTCATGATTTTCATCACCGATTCTCCTGTCTTGGTATGTCAGATAAAAATACTTAAGCCACTGAGACTCAGACTCAGTGCTACCGCATTGATATTTATCTGTCCCAAGCTAAGGTTGAGGGTATTGGTTGACATATGGAGCGTGGTATTACCGATGTTCAGCATATTATTTGACATCACCACCCCCTCATTTTTCATAGCAATAGAGGAGTTGGTGTAATTGAGCATGTTGACACTCTCCGTCGTACCACAAACAGTTAAGGTATTGCCGGCATGGGTTTCTATGTGACCCTCAATCTTATGCTCCATATCTTTTGTTTCGATGCACACCTTACCGCCACAATTAAGATGAGCGTCGGCATCTGCCTGAATTTTCAGGTCATCTTTAACATGTTCTTGCCAGCTACCCTCAATACTTCGCGTTACTGCGCCCTTAATTTCTACTTTCTGATCTTTATCCACGCATCTGCTATCAACACCGTTGATCTCGACACTGACTCCCTTCTTGTAAATCACTGAGGTTGGAATTTTCTGTTGCTGTTGCTGCTCAGATGCTTTCTGATCCGCGATTTCCTCTGGTGTCAGCCCCTGTAATGTCATCAGCTTCTTCTGTGCCTGATTATTGAGATCGCTGCTTTCTTTGTTGAGATACAGGCTGTCGCCGTAGATGATTTGTTTACCCGCGTCGAACAGAATATTGCCCCGTGCATGATAGCTGATGTTTTCCCCAGCATGCTGGCTAATACTCTGACTGACCTGTGTCTCTGATTTACCGTGGATACGTTCATACCTGCCACCCGCAATAAAATCTGCGCGTCCACCGACACCGATAACGGCAGTTTTCCCTAACAGGAAGGTTTGAATATCTGGCATCGTTTTCAGAGTGTTGCACATACCATAATGCTTGAAATGGGTTTCGCCTTTTATCTCCTGAGCTAAAGCACCATCAACAGTAATATTTTTATCGTGCTCAACCGAAATATTCATGTCACGTTCAGCGTGCATAGTGAATGACTCACGCCCAGGAGCATCTTCGAGAAACAGAAAACTGGCATTTTCTACTCCGCCCTTCTTACTGCGGCTCATAAAACCCATCCGAGTCGCATCATCGGGTAACTGCCAAGGCGGCATACACTCTTCGTTATACACCCGCCCAGTTACCAGCGGGCGATCGGGATCACCGTTAATAAAATCAACCACCACCTCTTCACCGATGCGTGGGATTTGTAAGCTGCCATATTTCCAACCCGCCCAACTACTGGAAACACGCACCCAGCAAGAACTGCGATCATCTGGCTGACTGTATCTGTCCCAACGGAATTTCAATTTGACGCGACCATATTTGTCGGTCCAGATGCTTTCTCCTGCCGGACCCGTAACTTCCGCCGTTTGGGGGCCACAGGTTTTCGGCCAAGGCGTTATCCGCTGTGGACGCCAGACAATATCAGCCGGCACCGCGCGGAAGGTGGCCTGAAATGGCCCTTTATCCTGATGACACTTGTCCAATTCGTCATACAGCGTACAGTCATACAATTCATACTCCACATGTGTGACAAGAAAAGCGTCTGAATCCGATGGAAAAGGGCTATTTTGCAGGGTAAAACGACTTCCCGGCGCCACTCCGCGCGCCGTGGTATTGCCATACATCTGTTGTTGCTGCGCTTTAAATGCCTGTTGACGAATTTGCGCATAAAATTGACCGTGCTGATTGTCGATATAACGTCCCGGCCATTCGAAAACATCAGCCTTATTAGCTGCAAACGATGCTGGATTACGACATACCTCTAATAAATGCGCCCGTGGTTTACGGAAATCATAATCATCTAACGTGTAAACGCGAGGCGTAATTTCTTGTGCCGTATTCCAACAAGTAATACCTTCATGATGATCAACCACACCCGGTTGCGCAGCTAAATAACGAATTTGAGCATAAGCATCATTAAATGGCCGATGTGCATTCGGGGAATCAGCCAGAATTAAAGTATGCCCCTCTTTCTGATGACTGAAATAATAATAAATACCTTCATGCTCCATTAATCGACTAATAAAGTCGAAATCACTCTCCTGATATTGAACGCAATACTCCCATTGACGATAATGGCTACTGAGACGGTTTTCAATATTGATATTATATTTTGCAAGCAGGCCAGCAATAATATCCGGCACGCTCTGTCCCTGCCAAATATGACAATCACGGTTCTGCGTCAAATACCAGAGAGAAGGATGTAAGGTGAAGATATATAATTTATCCTTTCCTTCCTGCAAATAATGTCCAGCATATTCAATACGCGTAATATTACCATGCAAGAAACGGCAACCACCCTGTATCAATGGTATCTCCAGAGATATTCCCTTACCCAACAATGATTTCATATCGAGATCATTACATGGACAAAGAAACTCCACTTTAAACTGATACAATTGCGATAACGATTCGCTACCCGTTAATTTTCTGAAACGCAATTTATCGCCATTAGGAATATTACGCGGTATATTCGCAATAATGCGGACATCTGTACGATAATCGGATGTATGACTCATCATAATCTTCTCCAATAAAACAGGCCCGTCTTACCATCAATGGGCGTCGCTCGCGCTGATATCTCAGGCGATAATAAGCGATACAGACCCGAGCAGAACATCAGGTAATAACATGAGATTTATTTTTCAACTTTCAACGCTTAGTTTTTTTACAGATAACACCGTTATCAGGTATTCAACGGATTGAGACAGATGCGCAATATACTGATATTAACCACTGACATTTGATATTGGTAAATCAAGGAGCTACCTGATTACCCACACAGTATTACCAAAACACAGTAGTGACAAATATGGAGAAAAAATATGTTTCGTAAGAAATCAAAAAGATCCACGAGATCGATAACATCGAATCAAAACTCAACGCGGTCATTTTATTATGACAGCCCGGCATTATTCGACAACCCAGCGAGTCTTTTGTATTCAGAATATTACTGGTTTCTGGCAGATTTACCGGATCAATTACAAACCGAATTGGCAAAGCTACACCAAGAAGAATAAGGAGCAAGAATGAAGCGGCTATCCATCATCAGCGCTTGCGAAATGACACGTAAGGCATTTTTATACTTGCTAACACCGCACGTCGACGTACTCCATACATATTCATCACCATCAGAATTTGCAGCCGCCAAAGACGAACCGTATGGTTTTATATTATTGGATATCTGCAATCTTAACCGGGAATGGTTAAGTGAGATAGCTGAGTTTTACCAGCAACATCATTGGTTATCTGACTGGCATCTTGGCTTGTTAATTGATCCCTCATATGCAACCAACCGGATAATAACGGAGTGGCCAGGTACTCGCAAAATATTTAATCTAAAACAACCTGTACAGGCATTATATGATGAATGTCTCGCGTGGATACAAGAAAACGATGATTGCCAAACGCCGAGGCATGGGTGCTAAAACGATATATATAGAGCAATACAGTGGTTTGAATGGTGACAGAGATAATTTGAGTGTCTTTAAATAATGCTATCTGGATTATTTTTACCTGGGAAATCTATTATTGCCGAGAGAAGTTATATAATAATAAATTTCTTATAATCTCGACTTCGTTATATTGAACAATCACATATAATATAAAATTCACTTCAAAAAAGTGTCATTAGCAATATATTAAAATAGACATCAGGGTATCGCATTGCAGAATAATAGATTACCTGTAAAGAAACATTCCGAGCGAAAGACACAAAAAAACCTACTGCCAAAAAGTAGGTTTGTGATTAATCTGTCAGGCCCTTTAAGCTTTAACAGATTTCGCTAAATCATTTCCGGTCATGGCTGACGGACTATCCAACGGCGCAGGCAAACATACTTTGCTGGTGCAGACTACGGGCAAGCTGACAACTTAGGCTCAATTCTTTCCTACTGTGCCCCCGAACCAGCAAAGCCTCCCAACGATGATGATGACCGGGTACAAAACCAGTACAAGCAAACCCGGCCTGTTGCAAAATTTGCATAGCCTGAAGAGTGCCCTCCCCTACCGGGAGTTTCACATAGACCAATTTGCTAGCCGGTAGCTCTGCCACCTCTTTTATCCGCTCAGTTGTCTGTTTTTCTATCCACACTTCCAACCTTTGACCATGACTAGTCATGCTGATCTCTGCCTCAACTGCCTCCTCCGGTTTTAGAGGCTCCTGACCAAATACTTGAGTCACCGATTTCAACCACTTTTGCCAACCTGAAGGCCAGTGTAATTCAGGAAAGGGCCAACTTTGTAACGGCAGGCAACCCAAGACTATGCTTTCAGGATACGTTTGATCAAATGGTGATGTTACATAGTCCGGCAGCAGGCCGGTGGTGTGAAAGCCCAAGCTTTGGGCTAAACGCTGGCTGTGATTATGTGACGATACCTGCTTGATAGTCAGTATACTCAAGCCCATTTCTCTAGCCTGATCGCACAAATATTGCCCCAATGCAGTGGCGATACCCTGACCACGTATCTGTGGATGTACCGCGATAAGCGCGAGTTCAGCGCTTAACGGACAACGATCATTCCGCCATAGTGCCGCATGTCCCAACACTTGGTCATCCTGTACTGCAACGGCAGAATACCAATGTTTTGCCGCATTATAGCGGCCAAGCATAGTTGGCAAATAAACTTCCGGGTAGACATAATCTTCTCCATAGACCACCCGGAATAAGGCGCTGACACCGGTGGAGTCCTCTTCCCTGAATAATCGAATCAATGGCATCACTGGATTTATGCTCATGCTGCCTTCTCTTCAACACAATAACCACGATGATCAACCACACGCATCAGCTTACCGGAGCGTGGATGAGTCAGCATATTTTCGAGAGCACAGTCAACCACTTCGACATACAGTCCCCCTTGACAGCATAGCTTGGCTATCGCAGGTTGCGCTGCCAGAAGTGCCTGATGGATTGATACTGTAGATGTAGATAATGTTGATGATTGATCTCTGGCTAACAGTAGTTTTATCTTATCTATACCATCCTGACGGCTCAGCAATAACTGCCAGGCAAGTATTCCTGCTTGCTGTTGCAGTAAATGAGCAATTTGGTCTGGAAAAAGAGACAAAGTAGACACTCGAACTCGATGAGCACTTCCCGCTCGTCCCTGCAAAACGAATTTACGATGCGGCTTCCCAGGTGCCTCACACCAACAAGCCATATCACCCGTAGGGTAACGGATAACCGGCATCAGACGCCGTTGCAAGTTGGTAACAACTAACAGGCCATTCTGCCCAGGTACGGTAATAGGCTGACCACTAGATTCATCGATAATTTCGACAATCGTCTCAGTATCAAAAACTCGATGTTCTCCGTGACAGCAATCTGGAGCCGCTGCCCCAATGAGGCCAGCATCAACACTGGCACAACCGATTGAGCCAATGCGTGCATTAGGGAACACAGTACTCAGCAATGTTAGTTGTTCCGTAAACAGGCTTTCACCACCGTACAACAGGCGTTCAATATTCGGCATGGATTGGTCAAGCTGTTGCAAAGTGCTGGCAAAACGTAGCAATTGCACAGGCACTCCGGCCAGAACATTGATGCCCAGACTGACAACAGCGTCAGCCAATGCCTGATCATCAACTGAACAAGTGAACGGATACTCTACCACTGGCACCGGTGAGTAGGACAAAGCGCCATGAATAAACAACAAACTAGTATATAGATCACCGGCAAAAAATAGATTAGCAACACGGTCACCGGGCTGTAGTTGCTGCGCCAGTCCCTGACCAAATGCCCGCACAAAAGCACGCCATTCGTCACAACTGAACACCGACAACCTTCCCTCACTGGTAGAGCCACCGGTTTTGAAAACATGACCGCCGTTGATAGGGCCGGTCAATACCGGCCAGTTTTCCAATGGTTGCGACTGCTGCCAGTAACTAGCAGGATCGATTAATGGCAAATCAGTCAGCGTCCAGCCGGAACGAGGCAAATCACGGTAAAGATCCCGAAAGAAGGGCGCATGATCGCGGGCATATTCAACCAGATCGTGTAATGGTAATGTCATGATTTATTCAACAAATAATATTATACCTGTTATCTTTCAAGTTGCCTCTTTGTTGGCTGCTCTCACTCACCCTGGTCACAGAGTTATCTATACCCTTCATCTTTCAAGCTGCTGCTTTGTTGGCTGCGTTCACTTACCCCAGTCACATAGTTATCTATGCTCCTGGGGATGCGTTCTCTTGCCGCCGCACTGCAACTTGAAATCTATTGGGTATATGCTCCCGGGGATTCGCTCCCTGGCCGTCGCGATGCATCTTGAAATCTATTGGGTATATTGGTCTCAGAGTCGGTAATCCAGCACTAGCGGCGTTTTGCCACTTTGCGGATGATGACGGAATTGCCCAATTGGCGTAGGAATAACGTTCAGTTGCAATAATCCACCGCTGACAACTTGATTTAGCATCCTACTATGTTGTAGCAGATGCATACGCACCTGATCAGCATCCCCATCGGCTAATATATGGATATACTCATAACCATCAGATTTTCCTCCTACCAACCATTGCACTGGAAACGCCAACCCAGCTGATAATTCTGTCGGATTCAGGAAAATAGAACCTACCCGTATCAATGCACCATGACGCCCCTCCAGTTTAAAACGTGGAGCTGGCAATCCGCAGGAACAGGAACCCGGCAGCCAGTGACCTAAATCACCTAAATCGTAACGCTGAATCAACTGTCCTTCCCGCGCCAGAGGGGTGAACACCAATCGACCTGTCTCACCGTTCGGGACAGGCTGATCACTGTCCAGAGCCAATATTTCCAACCACTGAATGCCAGATAACAGATGGAATTCTCCACCGTGGCAACAGGTACAAGCATGACCCAATGGACCCGCATCCACTGACCCGTAAATTGCCGAGCGGATCACCTGTACACCAAAACTAGACAGAAACTGACGCCGATCTTCGCTAATATGCTCACCGCCAGTAAAGACTTTGCGTACACCACCATAAGCACGCAACGCGGCTTCTTCACATTCAAACAATTGGTGTATAGTGCTTGGCATCCCCACCAGCGTATTGACCCCCTGAGTGACAATAAAATGCCTGATTTGGCTAAAATCATCGTCTAGCGGACCACCCATCGGGTAATGCGGCACAGATAATTTATCCAAGATAGTGAAAAAACTGAGCATACCGCCATAAAGATTACCGCCATACAGCAAATTCATTACCCGATCCTGAGCCGGGTCCAAACCAGCGGAAAACAAGCCATCTGCCGCAGCCTGCATCTGGCTGTGATAATCTCTGTGGCTGAACCCTGCCAGTTTGGGGGCACCGCTACTGCCACCACTGCGGAAAAACAACTGTGCTTTCTCAGTGACACCATTTTGCTGAAACTTGGCTTTATCCATCACGGGAATCCCGGTCAATTCTGGCGGATTAACCCACAATTTATCCAATGAGACATGGCCCGGTAGTTGCTCAGCTTTCAAGCTGACAGAAACACGTCGTGCAAGCCGAGTCAATGCATAAACACCATCATGTGGTTCGCCTTCATAGCCATCGTGCATAGCGCCAACCTGACATATGCGAGTCACTCCAGCGGTCAGCAACTGGCGACTAAGCATCGTCAATTCATCCGTTCTGACTATCAGACCACAGCTTTGTAAATAGGGGCGCCACGGCAACAAAATTTCTACTAATTTTGCCCGCGGTGCTGGACGAATTTGCAAAGTACGGTATAACGGTGATGACACCAACTCCTGCCTCTGTATCCAGGCTACCCGCCATCCTTCCCCCTGTTCTACCGAACCCGTCAGACCAGCAAAAGCTTGGTCCAACTGCAAAAACGCCATCTGACTGCTGATTTCAGCCGCTGCTTGTATATCGGGCTGTAACGCTGACCATACTGGCGCCCGCCGAGCCAAGGCGGTAGCCATAGCACTCACCACCTCCCGCAAAACGTTCTCGTCAGTGCTGTCTACCAACAAACACTGTGGACTGGAACACGCCTGCTGATCAAAACGGCAAATATCATCAGCTAACGCATCGTAATCAGCACTCCTGGCAGCTACCGGATCAAGATAGGCAAAACTGATACGATGTCCCCAGTCTATCCAACGGCAACCGGGCCGCAATTGGCTACGGATAGCGGTCAATGCGGCATTACTGCCCCAAGCTGAAACCGCATCAGCACAATCCAGTAACTCTGACAATTGATCAGACGGTAAAGGCAATACAGATACATAAGATGCTAACTTACCGCTAAGATCATGACGCAAAAATTCCGCCAGCATTTGCGCATTAAGACCGCGATCACTGCTACTAGGACGCAACCAGTTGACATTACCAACCAGCAAACTTTCCAGCACCGCCATAAATGGCAGCAACGGAGCATTGGCTGGCGTGATGTGCACCACTAATCCTAAAGGTTGCCAAGTTTCAAAGCGCGGCTGTGTATAATCAAAACGGCGCAAGGAAAACGGCTGTTCTCCCAACTCGTGTCGCAACTTTGCTTCCAGTGAATCACGATGACAAAAACTGCGTAAGGTATTGATTATGGCAGTATCCAGCCCAAGTTTAGCCGCGACAGTATCGAGACTGTCGGCAAAGCGCCCAGCACATTCCAATACCTGTTGTACGTTTGGGGGACAAGCCAGCGTCTCAGCAAGATTACTTTTAACTTCAGCCAGTACAGCAGCAGGCTCCAAGTCAGAGATAACCTTACCATTAATTAAATACATTTCAGGACTACTCCTTTATCAACTCAGAAGCGGCAATCGCACAACTGCGACTTTTACTTATACCGGCACGCCCCAGTAACTCAAACCAATCGGTAGCCAATCCACAACCACATTCAGCAGCTGGATGCAGCACAGCTAAATCATTTACCACGATACTGTGGGCTGGACTGGAAGTGATATAAGGTGATATCAGATGCAAAAAGCCGGGCTTACCATAGGATTGGACTGCCATACTGGCCGTATCACGCACATAAGCACGAGCATAAACCGGCACATGAAAATGATGATTTCGGCACTCAACATAAGGCACCGGATGTTCAACCGAGCCATAACCATCCCGGCAACGCTCATCAGGAATACCCAGTTGTTCTCCTAAACGCTGGTATAGCAAAGATCTTGGAATCTCTTTATCAACGTGCGTTTTCCAGCCACCACCTAAAAATACTAATGACTCAGGATGCAGCTGCATCGGAGGCAAACCCATTTCCTGCATCCGCTCCAGTGCAAACCAAAGGAATGCCGGAAAACCCAGCATACGTACTGGCAGCCCTTGCGCCGCAAACTCCTGCAAAGATCGGATCACACCAAATGGATCAAATTCATTGCCTTTTCCGTTATGGCGCAATGCATAACAGACTTGCGCCACTGGTGCATATTTACACAGATACTGATCGGTATAAGCGGTTCCCAGAGTAATTGTTCCGGCAGGTTCATAACTCAGCAGCAAATAATTGCAGGGCTGTTGTGGCGTATGCCAACCGTAATACTCGAAAATACGTTCAACCATATTCTGAGCGGCACTGATACTACGTGCATCGTAACGCATACGGCTTTTTTGACCTGTTGTCCCGGATGAGGTTAATTCCAGCGCATCCTTACCGGAAGTACTGAGCAACAATTGCTGTTTGAAATAATTAGCGAAAATGGGTGGCAAACGCGACCAATCGTTCAGTTTCTCTAGTTTTTGAACGTCAAAGCCGCCTGCTTTCAGCCACGGGTAATAACCGGGAGTGTTTTCACAATGGAACAACGTCAGTTCAAGCATGGCCGCATCAAACCGTCGATCGCAATCACTATCGGTACGATAAGGGTGATCAAGTGCGCAAAGAGCGTCAACATAAGCAAGAGAAGTCAAAAGTCATCTCCAGAAAAAAAGAAAAAAAGAAAAAAAGAAAAAAAGAAAAAAGGGCATTTACTCCCTTAAAATAATAAGCAAGCAGTTTCACCAGCCAGCAGGTAAAAACCCAAATAGCCAAACAAAAAAATCATTGCATAGTGAACACAACTACTTAACCAAATGAAAATAAACCAGTGCATAGGGAAAACTAACATTTAAGCTTGTTAATTCCTTGTAAACAAAACAATAAAAACACAACAATTATGATTAAATATACCCAATAGATTTCAAGTTGCCTCTTTGTTGGCTGCACTCACTCACCCCGGTCACAGAGTTATCTATACCCTTCATCTTTCAAGCTGCTGCTTTGTTGGCTACGTTCACTTACCCCAGTCACATAGTTATCTATGCTCCTGGGGATGCGTTCTCTTGCCGCCGCACTGCAACTTGAAATCTATTGGGTATATGCTCCCGGGGATTCGCTCCCTTGCCGTCGCGATGCATCTTGAAATCTATTGGGTATAACAACATTGACAATGCCAAAAAAGCAAGCAACCCATGATGCTTTCAATACAAAAAATCTATTTGATAAACATAAAATCCCTTTAAAAAAAGCCTATTAGAAAAACAAAAACATATCCCTATACATACGATAGAAACTAGTTTTAATATTATTAATTTCCTTACTTAATTAATTATTCACGTTAATATGCATTAATTAACATAACTCCTGACAAGAAATAAAATACTCTTCAATAACAATCAAGTAAGAATTATTATAAGTTATACCATATATAATTACATTTCAATAAAAAATCACAAAGTTTTACTGTGGTAAAATCGCAATAATACACAATATACAACTAACATATTAAATATTGTTACTATTTACCATTTTATTTACACTGTTTTATATATAATTACAAGTATACCCTTCATCCTTCAAGTTGCTGCTTTGTTGGATGCGTTCCCTTGCCGCCACGCTGCAAATTAAAATCTATTGGGTATATTTCTACTATACTTCTTACTGTAGTTATTGCATTAACAGCCATAAAAATAGAAGTTATAAAGATATAATAGCGATTTTCATCATGGTCACTAATTTTATCTATTTATTTATCAGGAGCATAAGATGAAAGAAACTGAAAAAAAAGAAAAGGGTGAAATGCTTGATAGTAACGATCATTTCTTTTTTGTTGTTAATCTAACAAACGAAAATTTAAGGGGTCAGGTGATTTGGAGTAACTCTGAAAATACCAGTGCTCTTGATGTCAGCGGGTTAAGACCGGGAACGGCTTCGCTTCTTCAAGGGTTCTACCCAGCCAGTTGGAAAACTGATTATTGGCAATGGACTGAAAGAGGAAGAAAATATCAATTAGATTGCTATGGTAGCGATATATATGTCTTGGTTGTCATTAGCTACTATGGCATTAGTGTATTACCCACTGCAACCAGCCCTGATACATGGGGATGGTAATTCATCTTCCACATGATTATTTATTCAATGTAGAATTAATCATGTGGAAAATATAAACAGTAGACTCTACCTTAAAATATAAATCGAAGCCGGAGAAACAGTATATTATGATAAAATCATAATCTTTGTTGAACTGGCTTGAAGTTTTATATTCTCGAATATCCCTCATTGAGCATCAATAACGCAGTTAATCGACGGGAATAGTTCTTATCATGGGTTTCATGGATAAGTTTTCTCATTATAATCTTGTTGCGAAAAATCTTTATGCCAGTATTGGTTTCGTTGAAACGGGAAAATTGATGTGGAAGCAATAGCAAGGATATTGGAGTCTCACCTGAAACAGCATTTTTGGCGAAATGTACCGATATGGCGAGCCGATTTCTTCATCATTTGTTGAATCGACGATCAATGAAGTTATCGCTAAACGGATGGAAAAAAAGCAGCAGATGCAATGGAGCCAACAAGGTGCGCATTACTTACTCCAGACACGCACAGCAGTACACAATGATGATTTGAAAACCCCATTTGAGCATTGGTATCTGGGCATAAAATTAGGTCATGAAACGGAGCACTATTGGACAGAATCGGTTACCGCATAAGTGCCCCAAGATTTTTATGCTCACCAATTAATCAATAAAAACGCTAACCGGTACACCAAAGCGAACTGAGAGTTTACGCATAGCTTCAAGCGTTAACGAACGTTTACCTTTCAAAATACGACTAACAAGGGAACGCGTCCCTATTTCGTCCTTAAAATCAGTCTGATTCAGGCCGTACTGATCCATCAATGTACGCAGAATTGCTACACCGCTTTGTGTGCTGGCAATACGTTCATTGAACGCTGTAAACTCTGGTGCACGACTTTCATAGGCATCAATTTTAGCCGTAAGCATATCGACTAGCGGACTATCTGGATTGTGCTCGACCAGATATTCTACCAGCTTCACAGCCTCATCATAATCTTTGCGGGAAGTGCTGCCCCCTAAGAGAGGGACAATGCTTACCAGACCATTTGCTGCCTGAATTGCTTCGTTGATCATCATTCTTTATTCCTCCGGTAATAATCCGTCAATTTGTCATATTCTGCATGGGTTGATATATGCTTGATAAAAATTTTCCCACGCTCAAAATCTGCAAAAAACATCACTCTTAAATTATTGCCGCCAACATCAATGACCCACCATTTTTCCCGATATTTCATCCGATCCAGACTAGGGAATACGCACTTCATTTCATCTGGAGAACTGAACTTTAAACGCTGCAACGACTTATATAGATCATCAAGTGCGGCGGAACTATTTGGATAGCGGCGTGTAGCTAAATCAAACGGCTCCCTTGAAATAACATGCATTTCCATACTCCATTGTTTCCAATCTGGAAACAGTATACCGTAGGTTTATTATGTTGACAATATGGAAACAAATTATTCTACAGGAACATGGCTGACTTCCGAAATGGAATCGTTTTCATCACAACAAAAGCTAGGAAGACAAAAAAAGTGTTTTATTAACTCGGGTTGACCGCAAAACGCTGTATACCATTATTGTTAAACTTGATAGCAAGCAGGCATCAAAAGTAACAAAAGCAGTAGTGAAAATATTATTCCAGTTAAAACAAATGGTTAATGCCATCACATTCGATAACGGTTTGGAGTTCGCAAATCATAAAATCATGAGTAAAAAATTAGAAATGCAAATCTACTTTGTTCCCCCTTACTCTTCTTGGGAAAGATAGGTAAATGAGAATATCAATGGATTAATCAGACAATACTTTCCAAAAGGAACTGATTTTGATGAAGTCTCTGATCAGGAGATAAATTTTGTGGTAAACCGATTAAATCATCGTCCCCGAAAAACACGGAGTGGGAAAACACCGTATGAATTATTTAAGGGAATACGAACATGTTGACTTCCGGATTAACGATGTTGCACTTATTATGTGAATCCAAGTAGTTTTTAAAATACTCCCTGTTCCACCACCAATAAAAATTGTCCGAATTAATCCAGTTTTCCATTTAGGATACTGAGCCCATTTTTTCATATCTTTGAGAAGAGCGTACACATACTTATCTTCACGATTATTGTTATCACTTTCAGATAATATGCTGACAAAATAAGGACACGATTTACATTGAGTTCGGCAATATGGAATACTGATATAAAGTACGAAATCTGTACCTTCTTGTTGTAGATTCAGATATTCATTAACAAATAACTCTCCCTCCATATCATTTTTATGTAATCCAGGCGGATATAAAATAAATGGAAGGTAACATTTCCTTGGATAAGGCTTTAATTCTTCTATATCTTTTATGATCATATCTCCTCCAGATTTATCAAATAGCTATACATTATTTATTAAAGATTGCAACAACTCTACTCCATGAAGCATCTGCTTTTTCTAATTTTATTGGAAAACAGCATATTTTAAATCCATAGGGTTTAGGAATACTACTTAAATTACAAAGTCGTTCTATTTGTAAATAAGGATAATCTCGGCCAATAAAATGAGAAGGCCATAAGAAATTTTTATTCCCCGTTTTCTTATAATCGTTAATCATATCTATAAATGGCCGATCAAAACTAAATGCATCTGTTCCAATAATCTTCACTCCTTGCTCAACTAACCACTGAACAGCATTACTTTCAATAGCTCTATAATTAGTAAAGTAAGATTTAGATCCTATTAATTTATCAGCCCCAGTACTTATAAGAACAATATCATTTTCACTTATTTGATAATTAATCTCGTTTAACTTATTTTTTATCGCCTGTTCATCAATTAGCTGAGCATTATAACTAAAATCAAGCAATACACCATTACTATAAAACCAATCTAAAGGAATATCAGTAATTGTTGCCGGTTGATCTTGTCCTTCATGCCATCCATAGTGATAAGGTGCATCAATATGAGTGCCGGTATGAGTTGTTAATTGGTAATGCATAAGTGACAATCCCATACCATCAGGGAAATCATTATGATCAATAATCCACTTTGAGCGTTTAAATAATTTTATGAAGATCCTTTTCCACCATGAACTGGTATGAAAATATAAATAACTCTCACCTAACTTATTGGCGCCTTTTCTGTGATCTATTATTTTCCTCTTTACGTTTTCAGGTTCCCAAAAATCACAATCTACAGGAACACTTAAATCAATAATATCATTCATTTTTATCTCTTATAATTTCAGAGTAATTAATTTTCTTAATAACAGGCATAGAAACCATATCTTTTTGAGAAAGGGAGCAAATAAAATTCTTATTATGAATTAAGAATGTATTTTCTCTCAGCTTTTCCACATTATTAACAGCAACACGACTATTAACCAATAACTCTTGATGTAAAGTAGAAGAAAATAATTTTATATAAGCTTCAAACCTGACCCAATAAGACAATGATATTATACCCTTCATCTTTCAAGCTGCTGCTTTGTTGGCTGCGTTCACTTACCCCAGTCACATAGTTATCTATGCTCCTGGGGATGCGTTCTCTTGCCGCCGCGCTGCAACTTGAAATCTATTGGGTATAAATGATAATAATTCTTAAACCCTAAATAGCTTTCCAAAATAGTGCTACACCTTACACACGCTACATAACATATAACTCTATGTATAACAATTGGTTGAAGAAAGCTACGTGTAGCAGAATTATGAAACCTTATTTAGACTTTCTTCAACTAATTGTTCTGACATTATATCATTCATATATTCTAATTCATGTTCCTTAATAAAACACTCAATAATTTCTGAGGTTTTTATTTTAGAAGGAATGACTTCAATATCAACCCCAATTTCCTTTGAACTAAAAGAAATAGCACAATAATTTTCCGAAGCACTCAATGAAAAATGGTATTTCAGGTCTTCCTCTGTGAATATATAAGGTTTTCCGTTATCGTCTATTATTATCTCATAATCAGATAGATATTGATTCAAAACATAATATAATGCAACTCTTCTAAATATAAATCTTTTCCGTCTATCAGCTAAATAAATATGATTATAATGAATCAATACATTATTAATAGTTCCCAACAATATATTATGTAATAACTCCCCTAAAT
>NZ_LJCS01000054.1:0-30711 GCF_001280945.1 Photorhabdus heterorhabditis
CAACCACCTGTTCAGGACTCAAATCTTGCCAAATTAACCGTTTTATCCATTTTTTGACTTCCGGCGTTATTTTTACGGCTTTTTTAGCAAAATGACGACGAGCTAATCCCTTCAAATGAGCCTGTTCCGGGCAATAGGTTTGAACTTCTTGATTTCTCTTCAATTCTCTGCTGATGGTCGACGGGCTTCGCTTAAGTGACTCAGCAATGAAACACTGTGAAAAACCGGCTTTTTTTAAACTGGAAATCTGGTATCTTTCTGTTTCGGTCAGTTGTATATAGGTCATTGTGCATTTTCCTGTGGCGGGAAAGATGCCTACTATAGCAACTGACCGCCCTTCTGAAAAATTGCACTTATTAGTCGAATCCGCCTAACGTTTAAATAAAAAATAAAATTCACTGGCAATAACTCAGCAGTTTTTGCAGTGCATTAGACATATGCTTTTGCCGATGACAAATCAGGTACAACATCCTAAAAAGCTTCAATTCTGGCACCTTCAATTCTAGCAAAGTGCGATTTTCCAATTGTTCTGCAACGACTCGTCTGGATAAACAACTAATTCCCATGCCAAATTTAACAGCATGTTTTATCGCTTCAGAATTCCCCAATTCCATCAAAATCTTGAACCCAGGTAAACGGGCAAATAACAGATGATCCAATACCTCTCTGGTACCCGATCCCCTTTCTCTTAATATCCACGATGCGTTAGCTAAATCATCCAATTTCAGCACCTGTTTAGCTAACGGGTTTTCAGGAGCAGAGAAAATAACCAACTCATCCTCCATCCAGAGTTGAGTTATCAATTCAGGGCTGTGACAAGAACCCTCTATCAGACCAAGGTCAACTCGGAATTCCAGCACAGAATTGATGACATCCTGAGTATTACTGATGTTTAACTCCAAGGGTGTATCAGGAAAATCCCGACGATAATTTGCCAGCATTTCCGGCAACATATAATTACCAATGGTACTACTGGCAGCAATACGTAATGCACCCAGCTCTTGTTTAAATAACTGCTGAATTTCCCCTGCCTGTTCCAGTAATGCCAAAGCCTTGGGATAAAGTAAACGCCCGTGCTCATTAGTTACCAGTCGTTTTCCTACCCTGTCAAAAAGCTGCACGCCAAGCTGGCTTTCCAGATCCGTTAGTGAAGCACTCACCGCAGATTGAGAAAGCGATAATTGCAGAGAGGCTTGTGTCGTTGAACCGCTTTTCAATACCTCAGTGAAAACTTCCAATTGTCTCAGTGTAATATGCATATTGCCTCACAAAATATAATATCAGCCAAATAGATTGTTTTAATTTTATACAGAAATAAACAACTTAACAAAAATCCTCTCTTAATTACCAGTTTTTTAGATTATATATAAAAATTTTATCAATTTTAATGATAAGACTGTCTGCTATATACTTATGTTTAAAATATATAAGCAAAGTGAACAATATCTATGTCTAACATTCAAGCTGAAGAACTTAGTAAACAAAAATCTATTCCCGGAATGAAATTAATACCTGGGCTAATAGTGGCGGCAATACTTACCGCAATTTCAATCTATGCTGGAAATATTCCATGGTTTATTAATATGGGGCTGGGAGCACTGACACTGGCGATTCTGGCAGGAATTATTATCGGTAACACCGTTTATCCTTTACTTAAACCTTATTGTGATGAAGGTATTCATTTTTCCAAACATTATCTCCTACGAGCAGGCATTATTCTTTATGGATTCCGTCTGACATTTCAGCAAATTGCTGACGTAGGTGCTACTGGTCTTTTAACTGACGCAATTATGTTGTCTTCAACTTTCTTTATTACAATCTGGCTAGGCAGATCACTCTTTGGATTAGACCAACAAACCTCAATATTAATTGGTGCCGGTAGCAGTATCTGCGGTGCAGCGGCTATTATGGCAACAGAGCCTGTGGTAAATGCTCCCGCCAGTAAAGTTGCTGTTGCTGTATCAACCGTTGTCATCTTTGGCACTATCGCTATTTTCATTTATCCATGGTTTTATCAACTCAACGAACATTATCAATGGTTCTCATTCACGCAGGAAGCCTTCGGTATCTTTACTGGCTCCACCATTCATGAAGTTGCTCAGGTTGTTGCTGTTGGACACGCTATTAGCGATCAAACAGAGAATGCCGCCGTTATCAGTAAGATGATTAGAGTTATGATGTTGGCGCCATTTCTGTTGTTATTATCCAGTTATATCAACAGTGCCCCTACTAAAAATAGCAAAAACAGTCAAGAAAGAACCCGAATTACCATCCCTTGGTTTGCTGTGATCTTTATTGCAATAGCCGGTTTTAACTCTTTTAATTTATTACCTACAGTAATAGTTAATTATTTGATCAACATCGATACAATTATGCTCGCTATGGCCATGGTTGCATTAGGTTTAACTACTCATGTCAGTGCTATCCGTCAAGCTGGATTTAAACCTATCTTGTTAGCTCTGATTTTGTTTGTATGGCTGATGGGCGGTGGATTTCTGATAAATCTAGGCATCCAACATATGCTTGGCTAATCAGAATATTCGTTCAGAGGAACCTATCAACATATAACTTTATCTGTTCTTAAGGTTCATTGACCACCTGAACAATGTCATAATAGGATAATTAGGAAGGAGAAGAATATGAAATTTGTTGGGGCACATGTCAGCGCGGCAGGTGGAGTCGATCAGGCCGTTATTCGAGCACACGAATTAAAAGCTACCGCCTTTGCTCTGTTCACAAAAAATCAGCGACAATGGAATGCACCACCGTTGACCACTGATATCATCGATAAATTTAAAGAAAATTGTGAACGCTATGGGTATGGCAGCCAGCAAATTCTTCCTCACGATAGTTATCTGATTAATCTGGGCCACCCAGAAACTGATGCATTGGGGAAATCCCGGCTAGCGTTCATTGATGAAATGCAACGTTGTGAACAACTAGGTATTGATCTACTGAATTTTCATCCAGGCAGTCATCTTAATAAAATAGATGTGGATAAGTGTCTGGCGCGAATTGCAGAATCTATCAATATCGCTCTCAATAAAACCCAAAGAGTTACTGCAGTTATCGAAAATACAGCAGGTCAAGGGACAAACCTAGGTTTCAAATTTGAACATCTGGCCGCAATTATTGACGGAGTTGAAGACAAAAGCAGAGTTGGTGTCTGTATTGATACTTGTCACGCCTTTGCCGCTGGCTACGATTTACGTACAGAGCATGCTTGTAAACAGACTTTTCAGGAATTTGAAAAAATTGTTGGCTTTCAGTATCTGCGTGGAATGCATTTAAATGATGCCAAAAGTGAATTTGCCAGCCGTGTTGACCGACATCATAGCCTTGGAGAAGGTAATATTGGTAAAACACCTTTCAGTTACATTATGAAAGATGCCCGTTTTACGAAAATTCCTCTGATCCTTGAAACGATTAACCCAGATATTTGGCTGCAAGAAATTGCCTGGTTGAAATCACAACAAAATTAACTATTCATTAAATTAAACATCATTTAACTGATGTCAGCTCAATTCTAGCCATCATTGCGGCTAATTCAAGGCGATTGCTTATCCCCACATTAGGCTGGCTGACGGCCAGCGCAGATACAGCCGTCGCCAATCGCAATGTGTGCTCACTGGATTCCCGCATCAGAAAACCATAAACCAGACCACCGACCATTGAATCACCCGCGCCAACAGTGCTGACAACTTTACAATGCGGTGGTTTTGCCAGCCATGCTCCAGATGCATTAACCCACAATGCGCCCTGCTCCCCCAAGGATATAACCACATGAGCAATTCCCTGATCCCTGAGTTGATGTGCAGCAATGATAACATCAGACAAATCAGGCAACTGGCGGCCAGCCCATATCTCAAGCTCATAAAGATTCGGTTTAACTAACCAAGGAGTGGCTTGTAATCCCGCCACCAATGCCTCACGGCTGCTGTCAAAAATAATGCAAGGACAAATCTGACATAAACGAGCCATCCAGTCTGTAAAAGACTCAGCAGAAACCCCCGTAGGTAAGCTACCACTCACAACAACCATATCAAATTGTCCAAGCCATGAAAGTGAATCATTAAAAAATTTAAACCATTCTCCTTCGCTGACACAAAAACCAGAGAAATTGAAATCCGTCACTTCACTATTTCTTTCTGTCAATTTGACATTAATTCGTGTTCTACCCGGTACTAAATGGAAACGATTCGTCATACCGTTTTCACTGAAAAATTGCTGAAATCCTTCCTGATTTTCCTTACCCAGAAAACCACTGACAGTAACGTCAATACCCAAATCACACAAAACCTTAGCAACATTATTGCCTTTACCAGCAGCATGTAATCCGACTGTTTGCACACGATTAATAGTCCCTTTGGCAATTTCCGAGCACAATCCAACCAAATCATAAGCAGGGTTTAAGGTAATAGTGGCAACTCTACGGCTCATTTTGCCCAGTGTCTCCTTTAGTAGATAATTATTATGACTATTGAATTTTCAGTTCTATTTATACCTGTTATCTTTCAAGTTGCCTCTTGGTTGGCTGCACTCTCTCACCCCGGTCACAGTGTTATCTATGACATAGTTATCTATGCTCCCGGGGATTTGCTCCCTGGCCGTCCCGATGCATATTGAAATCTATTCGGTATATATCACTTTATACCACTAAAATTGAATCGTTTCAGTTAAATTCCATATTTTCTTTCTCATTGTCTTAAACTGATTTGCAAGTCAGAATAATATCTAAACTCTTTTTTCTTAAAAAGAGATCTTAACTTATTGAAACTTAAATGAAGGAATATATTAAATGTCCGTAATTGTGGGTGTTGGCGTTGTTATTGTAAATGAGCATGGTCAAGTACTACTTGGAAAACGCAACAGTAAGCATGCTCCATACTGGTCAATCTTTGGTGGTCATATTGATGCCGGAGAAACTTTTGAACAATGTGCAATCCGTGAAATTAAAGAAGAAACAGGTCTAACAATACAATCACCAAAAGTCTACGGCATTTGTAATAATCTTCAGACTTATCAACAAGAAGGGAAACATACTATTTCAGTGTGTTTGCTCGCGAAACACCCAGGTGGAGAACCAAAATTAATGGAACCAGAAAAATGCGAACAACTTATGTGGTGCGATCCTGATAATCTTCCTGAACCTCATTTTGAAGCCAGCTGGAATGCAATAAAAATGTGGCAAGAGAATAAATTTTACCTTATTGAATGAACTAACCTATATTATTAGTTTAATTTCAAATAATACTTTATGACGTCTATTTACACTCTATACTCAAAAATGTATCTTTAAGCTAGTACAAAGACACTATACCCAGCAGGAGTTAATATGTCCATTGAGACAGCTCAGAGTTTAAAGCGCCCTTCCATACTCGGTGGTACCATGATAATTGCCGGAACCACGGTTGGGGCCGGGATGTTCTCCATTCCCGTGGTGACTTCCGGTGTTTGGTTTACTGGCTCAATTATTCTACTGGTTTACACATGGACGTGTATGTATTTTTCCAGCTTAATGATTCTGGAAGCCAACCTGAACTACCCACCAGGGGCGAGTTTTCATACTATTGCTAAAGACTTACTCGGCAAAAAATGGAATACAATAAACGGTATCTCTATTACATTCGTTCTCTATACACTGACCTACGCCTACATTTCAGCAGGCGGCTCAATCATTGCCCTCAATTTTAAAAATATTGTTCCAATATCACAGGCGAATGCGGGCTTGATTTTTGCCTTTATCGTCGCGTTTATTGTCTGGTTATCAACTAAAGCTGTCGATCGTCTGAGCACAATTTTAATCGGTGGTATGGTTATTACCTTTTTTATGTCCATTGGTGGTATGTTTACAGAAGTTAAATCTGTAATCCTATTCAATCAAGGCAATGCCATACCAAACGATACGGCAGAAAGATATATGCCTTACGCTTTAGCTGCTCTGCCCTACTTACTTATCTCATTCGGATATCACGGTAACATCCCAAGTTTAGTAAAATATTATAATAAAGATATCAAAGCCGTTATTCGCAGTCTGTTATTTGGTGCGTTAATTGCGTTAGTTATTTATATCCTGTGGCAATATGTCATTCAAGGAAATATTCCCCGAGAAACATTCAAACAGATTATTGCTGATGGTGGGAATATCGGCGATTTACTGAAACAAATGGATCATACAATAAACAGCACAACAGTCACCCAGTTTCTTACTGCATTTTCTTATATGGCCTTGGCTAGTTCATTTCTTGGTGTCTCTTTAGGGTTATTTGATTACATGGCCGATCTCTTCAACTTCAAAGATAACAACACTGGCCGGTTAAAATCTGCATTAGTCACATTTGTTCCACCTACAGCCTTAGCTTTGCCATTCCCGAATGGTTTTCTCTATGCTATTGGTTTTGCCGGATTGGCCGCAACCATCTGGGCAGTTATTATTCCGGCCCTTATGGCACGAGCCAGTCGCCAACGTTTCCCTGTAGCCAGTTACCGAGCACCAGGAGGGAACTTCCTGATTGGGTTCGTCATTTTGTTTGGTTTGATAAATGCTATAGCTCATATTTTGGCCTCTCTTGATTTATTACCTGTGTATCGTTGATATATATACCCAATGGATTTCAAGATGGATCGCGACGGCAAGAGAACGCATCCCCAGGAGCATAGATAACGGTGTAACCAGGGTAAGTGAGTGCAGCCAACAAAGCAGCAACTTGAAGGATGAAGGGTATAAATCATTCTTACTACAAACCCCAATGTAAAAAACACTGGGGTTTTTTAATCCCCCACTTGCCTAATGCCTTGACTACGAGTAATTTTGTCGCCGATTATTCTCTCGCAGTTTTATGGAAGGTTACATATGGCTAAAGCCAACGAAATTAAACGCGGTAGTGCCGTCAGTTATAATAGTAAATTACTGCTGGTCAAAGATATTGATATTCAAGCACCAAGCGCCCGGGGGGCCAGTACATTATATAAAATGCGATTTACGGATATCCGCACCGGTCAAAAAGTGGAAGAACGTTTCAAGGGTGATGATATCCTTGATACAATCAGCCTAACTCGTCGTAGCGTTAATTTTTCCTATATTGATGGCGATGAATATGTTTTCATGGATGATGAAGATTTCACACCTTACCATTTTAAAAAGGAACAAATCGAAGAAGAGTTGTTATTTATTCCTGAAGGTGGTCTGCCCGGCATGCAAGTTCTGACAATAGAAGGACAAGTTATTGCCCTTGAACTTCCCCAAACTGTCGATATGATTATTGAAGAAACGGCTCCTGGAATTAAAGGCGCTTCAGCAAGTGCGCGGACAAAACCGGCTAAAATGAGTACCGGACTCACCGTGCAAGTACCTGAATATATCAGTAGTGGAGAAAAAATACGTATTCATATTGCAGAACGTCGCTATATGGGACGTTGCGATTAACGACATTAGCTAATTCTGAGTTACCCTATATAAAACAGGGTAACTTACTTTTGCCATTTCATCAATTAAATCAGTTGCCTGTTTTCTCTAAGCATTTGAGCATAATTTCAATTCTCAAATAATATACAATATAAATTTGTCACTAATTCATTTGCACAATGACAGATAAAATCTCCACTCTTCTTCAATTAAATATTGAAGAAATAACATTTAAAATTTTCCATAACATCAATTATAGAAAATTGTAACAACTCCAACTTTTTCTTTTCCTTTTACCCACTTAATTTCGGTTATACCAATTTGGTGGGGTAAATAAAAATAAGCATCACGTTGGAGATCAAGTTTTCGTCGCTGAGTAATTTTATGCCCCTTCCGCCAACAAGTGGTATCAGCCCAGTTATCATGCCAATCAAAACGACACGGTGATTCAACAATTGCACCTGAGAAGCGAATAACCCCTGAGCTTGATATTACATCTGACCCACTACTGACAAGGCCAGGAATCATCAGAAAAAAACAACCAATCATAACCCGGAACATAGGCATAAAACCCTCGCCATTAAGACAGCATTATTTGCTTCTATTTCCAAAAGCAAAATCAATCTGGAAATCGGAAAAATTTATGAGGCCATGTCATTGGTAACGGCTATTTTCGGTGTTTATTTATGATTTTTAGCTTTTAACGCTGATTAAAATATTTATATCTTTCGATATGTGAATTTTCAGGACTAATTTTCAATAAATTAAAAATATATAATTTAAAATATCATCTGATACAACTCGATAAGAACCTATAGAATTGGACTGGAAAACTTATCAAAACAAGTAAGTGAAAATGGTAAACAGAAAGAAAAAAGCACAAAAATAGATAAAAAAATCATCAGACTAACTTAAGATAAGAACTAGATTCATGACATTATTACCCAATATTTGTTATATTAACCTACATATTGTGAGCTTAGTTATCACTGAATTTTACTTTTAACAAATAGGTATCCCATGACACGCAGTCACCCGTTTGCCATATTTACACTGAACCTGTTGGGGATCGCTTTATTTCTCTCCTGGTATTTGCCAGAACACCATGGTTTTTGGTTCAACATTGATTCCGCAATCTTTTACTTCTTTAACGAAAAATTAATTCCTAGTTCAAAATTCACAGAATTTGTAGCATTTGTGAATATCAGAGCGTTTGATGTAATCTCGCTTTTCTGTATGGGATTGCTTTATTACAGTGCATTCCGTAAGCAGAATTACCACGGAAAGCGCAGGTTATTCATGATTGGCTTAGCTATGCTAATAAGCGCAATTACGCTTAATCAAATCGGTCATCAACTCCCTGTCATTCGCCCAAGCCCAACATTAACATTTGATCATATCAATCGTATTAGCGAAATGATCAAGCTAGTGACAAAAGATGCATCTGGCAATAGTTTTCCAGGCGATCATGGATTAATGCTACTGATCTTTAGCTGTTTTATTCTGCGCTATATCTCAGGTAAAGCGTTCTCCATTGCATTACTGATCGTAGTCATATTTGCGCTACCCCGTATTATGGCGGGAGCTCATTGGTTTACTGATATTGCAGTCGGTTCTTTATCTCTGGTCCTGATTGGAACAAGTTGGTTATTATTAACACCATTGAGTGACATAATGGTTGACTGGCTGGATAAACATCTACCACAAATTGGCCGCCCGGTTTAAAACCTTTCTCATTAAGCTCCTTTTTACTGAATAATATTGGGAAGGTATTCGACCTTCCCAATCGCTCACAAGATCCACATAAATAACATAAAATAACAACATTCCTATTCTCTCGTACTCAGTAATCTAATTTTTTGTAAATTATGCTACTAAATACTCGCCTTTTCCTGATTGTTTCTGTAATCTCGGTTTGAATGACATTTATTGTGAATATCGTTATAAAACGTGGCATCCAGCGCGTTTTTACACTAAGCGCATTGTTTACTTATTGTTTTTTCTAACACCAGGCTTCGAAGCGTTTGATATTTTTCAATAATAGCGACCAATTAAGGTAAGGATAGCAAGGGAAAACAAAAATAATGGTCAAGTCTCAACCGGCACTGAGATACATTAAGCGGCTGATACCCGCGCTGTTCGTGGCAATAACTTTATCCGCGTGCAGCTCACCAGATTCTTCAAAGTTTCGCAATGCACAAACTGACACGCATGCAGTAAATGGTAAGAACGGTTTCTTACTGCAAGCGTCTCAGGATGAATTCGAGGCATTGGTTCGCAATCTGGATATAAAATCTAAAATTCTTAGTCAATACAATGGCTGGAAAGGTGTTGCCTATCGGCTTGGTGGCAATACTAAACGCGGTATAGATTGCTCTGCCTTTGTTCAACGTACTTTCCGTGACCAGTTTGGTATGGAGTTGCCACGTTCAACTTCTGAACAGCAAAACATTGGTAAAAAAATCGACCGCTCAAAATTACGTCCTGGTGATTTGGTCCTGTTTAAGACTGGCGCGCGTACAAGGCATATTGGCATCTATGTTGGCAATGACCAATTTGTTCATGCCTCTACCAGTAATGGTGTAATTGTTTCTAGATTAAGCAGCGCATACTGGAGTAAGCGTTATTATGATGGTCGCCGGGTCATCAGTATGCCTAACGGTTAAAAACAATTTTTCCCTTGCCATACAAAAGCGCCTCCACTAAAGGAAGCGCCTCTCTTCTTTTTACAGTCAGAATGGATAAAGCGCCGTCATTTTTTCGGCAATCGCCGCACCAAGAGTCTTCAAACGGCACATAACTGCACTTTCGTCTTCACTATCAACAAACAAGCATGCCTGACCTTCCCATTCAATCACTGTGCTTTCAATTTGCATATCAGCAAGTGATTGCTGTAATTTTTGCATAACATTCCACGCAGCCGCATCTTCGTGGCTGAGTAGTTTCAACCCCATCAGGCTACTTTTTACATTCACTTCATCAACCGGGAGTGGTTCAACTTTGATACCCACAAAGCCGGGTGACCATTTGTAACTTTGCGGTAGTCGATGTACCACCGAAAGCTGAATATTATTCACGAATCATTCCTACCTGAAAGAACATAAATATATTAAAGTTAAAGTTAGCGACTATCTTCAGGTGTTCTACTCGCCAAAACCGAATAACTCCCCCGAAAGGTAAACAAAAAGTTAAATTTGTGTTTATATTATTACATTAAATTCAAACTTCACCTTAGAAAAAGTGCGATCAGTCTCGCATTTTGCATATATTTATACTTTTTTTGAAGAAAACTCAACTTATTTTTATGCAAAAAAACAACTTCATATTTAATAATTATTTACATATTTTATTTTTTCAACTCAATGCGTTAACATAAAAATCGAACAAGAACTATAAAAATAAATAGATAACAATGTGTTCTATAAGGAAAATCCAATCACAACCTGATGATAACATGCTTCAATATTTTCAATTTAACAAAAATGCAACACAAAAGTCACAATCGTTATCAATGTGTTGACATTTACTCATTATCACAAACTGATAGTTCGGAATTTCCTTACATTGAGAGATTAAACCTTTAGCCCAATCAACAAAAACAAGTATAAGAACAGGTTTAATCATAAGAAAGCCAGTCACTCAATTCCAAAATATCCCCAAGTATTAAGGAACCAGCCCAATAATTCTCCTAATAACATTATCTTTTTTAATGATAATTTTAGTAATGCAAAAAATGCTTTTAATATCACACAGCTAACACAATCTCATTATCTAATGTCAAATTTTCGAATAACACAATATGAACAACCTATTGATATAACTGGAAATTTAACGAAAAATCGAATAAAACCCCATGTCATCAATCAAGAATATATAAGTGGAGACAAATGTACATATTGGAATAAAATTATTCCGCAATAATCTCACATAAGATCATAGCCAAATAACACAGTCAAAAGTACCTGTAACTTGCAGTAGTAAGGAAAAGGCTGCACATAAAGCAGCCTTATATTTTTATTTACAACATTTTCTTGCATATGTAATAAGTAACGTAGCTGAAATAACACATAAAGCCATAGAACCAACCATTGGCCAAGCGTTACACGCAGGTACCAGAGCAATCAGTGAACCAATTAAGGCACTAATACCAAAACGGATAGTACCCGCCAATGAAGATACTGTTCCTGCCATATGCGGATAATCATCTAAAATCACCGCCATTGCATTGGATGTAATCATAGAAATCCCACCAACATAAGCTGCAACACCCATTACCAGAGACATGAAGCCCAAATTCAGCGCAGTAGACAATAATAGCCAAATCCCCATCATCAACTGTATACTTAAGCCAAAATACATCATTTTCAGCGCACCAAAGCGCCGAACATAACGACTATTTATCATCGTCATCACAAACAGAAATACAATATTCAGCGCAAAGTAATAACCAAAGTTCTGCGGCGATACGCCATTTAACTCAATATAAACAAATGGCCCTGCACTGAGAAAAGAAAACATTCCCGCAAACGAAAAACCGCTGGCAAGCATGTAGCAAAACACACGACTCTGGCGGAATAACATAATAAACTGACTTATGGTTGTGCGAAGATGAAACTTTTGTCTTTTTTCTTTCGGCAAAGTCTCTTTTATAAAGAAAGCAACAAGAAATGCAGCAATAACAGAAGTCACCGCAATGCTCCAGAAAATAGCATGCCATGTGAACCAAATCATCATCATTCCCCCAAGAATCGGGGCAATTAATGGCGCAATAGTCATCACCAATACCACAAAAGACATGCTACGTGAGAATTCATCTTTCGTGAACACATCCCGCATCAAAGCATTAATGACAACACTCGCAGCAGCAGCGGAAAACCCATGTAAAAAGCGCAGATAAATAAAATCATCGATATTTTGAGCCATTGCGCACGCGGCTGAAGCCAGAGCAAACACAATAACCCCACCCAGAATGACCGGTTTACGCCCCAAACTGTCAGCCATCGGACCATATGCTATCTGACCGATAGCAAAACCGAGAATATAACTACTCAATGTCATTTGAACCCGCCCACTATCCACACCGAAATCCCTGGCAACGGTCGGAAAACTGGGTAAGTACATGTCAATAGCAAGAGGCATTAACATAGAAAGCAGCCCAAGGATCAAAATCAACCCCAAATAGGATGAGCGTTGTTGTTGCACGCGTATGACTCCAATAATTTAAAATGATTAACTAAAACTAAGCTTTAGGAACCGTAATACTGGCAATTTCTTGCTCAGTTAACGGTCGGTATTCCCCAGGTTCTAGGGCGGAATCTAAGATAATTTCACCGATTCGTTCACGATGGAGTTCTATCACCCGGTTCCCTACGGCTGCAAACATACGTTTTACCTGATGGTAACGTCCTTCACTGATCGTCAAACGTACCAATTGAGACGCCAGAATTTCCAGTTGAGCGGGTTTTGTCAGCGTTTTTTCACCATTAAGTTGAACACCAGTAAGAAACTTACCTGCCGTCCCTTCTGCAACTGGATATTCAAGTGTTACTAGATAGGTTTTTTCACAATGGTGTTTGGGGGAAGTGATACGATGAGACCATTGACCATCATCAGTCAACAAGACCAAACCTGTGGTATCCATATCCAACCGGCCAGCAGTGTGTAATTTATGGGCTGCCGGCTCATCAATAAAATAGAGGACCGTCGGGTTCACAGGATCATCCGTGGAGCAAATATACCCTGATGGTTTATTCAACATAAAATAACGCGGCCCTTGCTGCTGTTCTAGTAACGAGCCATCAAACATGATTTGTTGTTCTGGCGTTATTTTATAAGCTCCGGTTTTTATAATCTCATCATCAACGGTAATACGCCCCGCGCGCAACTCACGTCCCACGTCATTCCGGCTGATACCAAGCTGTTGTGACAAAAATTTATCCAATCGCATGGATGAAGACACCTGTATTAAATTAATTCAAAAATGAATATGGCCCTACTATCTTGGCACTACAACGCAGAGCCACCAAAAAAGAAGATGTGAGGTGAACGTAAAAGCTTTTCATGCTAATCATAACTATGTTTACTATAAACAACAATTATCTATTTGTTATATACCCAATGGATTTCAAGATGGATCGCGACGGCAAGGGGGCGAATCCCCGGGAGCATAGATAACTCTGTGACCGGGGTGAGTGAGTGCCGCCAACCAAGAGGCAACTTGAAAGACAACAGGTATAACTGATTATAATTTCAATCAATTAGAGAATTATCTTACCTCACTTCTACTCACAGTAAACTCATCGGAAAAATGTTACCCTTTTGCGAGTGTTTTTCTGTTACAGAGCAAATATGACATTTACTTTACGTCCCTATCAGCAAGAAGCCGTGAATGCCACTATTAATCATTTCCGGCACCATCATGAACCCGCTGTCATAGTACTACCAACCGGAGCTGGTAAAAGCCTGGTTATTGCTGAACTGGCAAAATTAGCCCGAGGGAAAGTATTAGTACTGGCTCATGTGAAAGAGCTGGTTGCACAGAACCACAGCAAATATTGCGCTTATGGGTTACAAGCAGATATTTTTTCCGCCGGATTACAACAGAAACAAAGTTCAGGAAAAGTCGTATTTGGCAGCGTGCAATCTGTCGCCCGTAATCTTGAACATTTCGATAATCAATTCTCCTTACTGATAATCGATGAATGCCATCGTATCAGTGACGATGAAAACAGCCAGTACCAGCAAATTATTCATCACCTTCGGCAAAATAATCCACAACTACGTATTCTTGGATTAACTGCGACACCTTACAGACTGGCTATTGGTTGGATATATCAATATCACTATCATGGTATGATCCGTGGTGATGAAAATAGTTTTTTCCGTGATTGCATATACGAATTGCCCCTGCGTTATATGATTAAACATGGTTTTCTAGTACCTCCACAGCGGCTGGATATGCCTGTTATACAATATGATTTCAGCCAGGTCCGTTCCAGTCAGCAAGGTATTTTTAATGAAACTGATTTAAATCGCGAAATTAAACGACAAAAACGCATCACACCTCATATTATCAGACAAATTATTGAATATTCAGTTGACCGTAAAGGAATCATGCTTTTTGCTGCAACTGTCGAACATGCCAAAGAGATTCTTCAATTACTCCCTTCCGGCCAAGCTGCCTTAGTCAGTGCCGATACATTAACCGCCGATCGCGATCTGTTTATCGAAGCCTTTAAAACTCAACAATTGCGTTACATGGTTAACGTTGCCGTATTAACCACCGGGTTTGATGCACCTCATGTCGATTTAATCGCAATCCTGCGCCCTACTGAATCTGTCAGCCTGTATCAACAGATTATTGGCCGTGGTCTGAGGTTATTTCCAGGTAAAAAAGATTGCCTTATTCTTGATTACGCAGGAAATCCCCACGATCTCTACACACCGGAAGTCGGTAACCATAAACCAAATAAACAAAGCCAGCCAGTTCAAGTATTCTGCCCTATCTGCAACTTTGCCAATATGTTCTGGGGAAAGTGCTCCTCCGACGGTGAAGTTATTGAGCATTTTGGACGTCGCTGTCAAGGCTGGGAAGCGGATCAACATGGCAAACGCCACCAATGCAACTTCCGTTTTCGCTTTAAACTGTGTCCCCATTGTGGCGCCGAAAATGATATTGCGGCACGGCGTTGTTATAATTGCCAAAAAGTGCTGGTCGATCCCGATGATATGCTGAAAGCAGCATTAAAACTCAAAGATGGGCTGGTACTACGTTGTGGTGGTATGCAACTCATCCCTGGAACTGACAGCAAAGGAGAATGGCTGAAAATCATCTATTACGATGAAGATGGTGCCGATGTTTCCGAGCGTTTTCGGCTTACAACCTCTGCCCAACGACTAGCCTTTCAGCACCAATTTCTCCGCCAGCATCAGCGTGCTCCGGCTGTCCCTTTTAACTGGACAACCGCCTCAGAAGTTGTTCAGAAACAACCTTTATTACGCCACCCAGACTTCGTTATTGCCCGTAAAAAAGGCCAATTCTGGCAGATCCGTGAAAAGATCTTTGACTATCAAGGACGTTTCCGACGAGCAGATGAATTGTATTAATATGTGCAAATGGACGTATTCCATTTGCTGTAACTGCCATTTTTCGCTAGAATGCCGCCCGTTTAACGCTACGTTAAGCCAAATCTCGAACCTGCTGCTGGGTCGCCTGTAGCAGGATTTATTTTCCTCTTATGTGAGAAAGAGAAAAAATAATGTTTACTATTAATGCAGAAGTACGTAAAGAACAGGGTAAGGGTGCGAGCCGCCGCCTGCGCAGAGCCAACAAGTTCCCAGCTATCGTATACGGTGGCAACCAGGAGCCTGTTTCTATTGAACTGGATCACGACCAAGTTATCAATATGGAACGCAAAGCAGAATTTTATAGCGAAATTCTGACTCTGGTTATTGATGGTAAAGAAACTAAAGTTAAAGTGCAGGCTGTACAGCGCCATCCGTTTAAGCCAAAACTGGCGCACATTGACTTCCTGCGTGCTTAATTAGCCACAGTCGAGCTTTTCGGGACGCCGAGTAAATAACGCCGCATTTGCGGCGTTATTTATTTATGGTATCAGTGCCCCCCACTACGACGCTGTAATTGGTCACGTAAATTGGGTGGGGTCCCTCTAATTGTTAAAGTATCCGTCACCGGGTCCCAAAAAATTCTTTCACCAAATAACATCGCATCAAAATTAATCGTCAATCCGCCACCACTGCCGGCAAATTTAGTTAACTGACGCAATGTACTACGATCTGCCGGGAAACTCTCTTCCAGTTCATATCCCTGTTCCTGAGAAAATTGCTGGAAACTCTGTTCTCCAAACGTTGGCAATTCCTGAGACAATTCCTTGATCTCAATTTCTTCTCCCGTCTGCAATTGTTCATTGCAATAACTGTATACCTGTTGGCGGTATGCCTGCCGCTCATTTTTATCAAGCTGCCCCGACTCACAATAATCATCAACTGCCTGTAATAAGCCTTTATTCTGTACCTTAGCATTCATACCTTCACTGGCAGCGAGAAAGTCCATAAAAAAATCTGAAACTTTACGCCCTACCCGCCCCTTCAAGAAAGTTAAATAACGACTTGATTCAGGATTAGTTTCCCACTCAGTTAAATCTACACGAGCAACAATATCAGCATGAGGAATATCTAGATAATGAGTGGTATTCAAATCCAGATTATCGTTAACAGACATACTATTACAGCTATTAAGCACAGCAATCAATAAATACTCTACCGCCAAATAGCGATACTGACAGAATAAGACCGTCCCACCCTCAGCAAACGGATATTTAGCCAGTTCATCCCTCAAACGTGCTGTTGCGGCACGACTGAATCCAAGAAAATCTTCATCACCCTTACGCTGATGTCTGAGAGCTTCTGCTAATTCACTCTCTTCATTAAATAAGCCATAAGCTTTGCTTTTTGCGCTGTATACACGGTGTAATTCAGCCATCATATCTTCCACCACTTGATCGGTGGCGAGCAGAGAATCACGCAGCACGACATCAAGCGTCTGTTCATCACGCTTGATTAATTGATGCAAAGCAATCTGGTCTATTTGCAGACTCATTTTTTCCACTCCTTTCGCTGCTTACTTCATTCGCTTTTAACGGCGTATTCAAACACTGATAACAAACTGCTGCAATAAAAAAACCGGGAAAAAATCGCGTTTACCATGCACTCTTCACTACTATTCACCGACAAATACCAGAAAATTGCCAAAAACCCCCTAATTATTGCAACATAATATTAACCATGAATTAATTTGCTATAAAAGAGCAGAAAATCACTCACCTATACGGTAAGATAGTGTGCTTTGTTAGTTCAGGAAGTTTAAATTTATGCCACAATCATCCCGTTACAGTGACGAACACGTTGAACGTTTATTAACAGAATTAGTCAGTGTTCTGGAAAGAAACCATACGCCGACAGACCTTTCTCTAATGGTACTGGGCAATATGGTAACAAATTTAATCAATACGAGTGTGTCTCCTGCACAGCGCAGACATATAGCTGACTCGTTTGCACACGCGCTTAAATCTTCAGTCAACGAAGATAAAGCCCATTAATTTTTTAACTAAAGACCAAAACGTAAACAAAATATGGTGACTAGCCGTCAGCGTTATCGTGAAAAAGTTTCCCAGATGATTAGCTGGGGGCATTGGTTTGCCCTGTTTAATATCCTGCTCAGCCTTGGATTAGGCAGCCGTTACTTGTTTATTTCCGACTGGCCGGGCTCACTGTTCGGCCGAGTCTATGCTTTGGTCAGTTGGCTTGGACACTTTAGTTTTATTGTTTTCGCCGCTTACCTGTTAATTCTGTTTCCGCTGACATTTATTGTCATGTCACAGCGCCTGCTAAGATTCCTTTCGGCTATTTTCGCCACAGCCGGGCTAACGCTGTTGATCTTCGACAGCGCCGTATACGACCGTTTCCACCTTCACCTTACACCTTTAGTTTGGGATCTGGTGATCAATCCTGATCAGGGGGAACTGGCACGGGAATGGCAACTGATGTTTATCTGTATTCCAGTCATTTTTCTGGTACAGATGTTATTTGGCACTTGGAGTTGGCAGAAACTACGTAGCCTGAATCGGCAACGGGTCAGTAAGCCATTAGCAGCGGTTTTCATATCTGCCTTTTTGGCTTCCCATCTGATGTATATCTGGTCTGACGCTAATTTTTACCGCCCGATAACCATGCAGCGTTCTAACCTACCGCTCTCTTATCCAATGACAGCGCGTAAATTTCTTGAGAAACATGGCCTGCTAGATCAGAAAGAATTTCAGTATCGCCTTATGCAACAGGGTGATCCTGCTGCTTTGTCCGTTGAATACCCACTTAATAATCTGACTTATCAGGATCAGGGAAGCGGATACAACCTATTGATACTCGTTGTTGACGGGCTGGATAATAAAAATATTACAAAGAATATGCCCGCTCTTTCCCATTTCAGAGAAACCGGCATCCAGTTCAATCAGCATTTCAGTACTGGTATTCAAAATGATACAGCCTTATTCGGGTTATTTTATGGCATTTCTTCCGGCTACCTAGATGGAATACTTGCTGGGCGTAAATCATCAGCACTATTCAATGCACTGACTCATCAAGGATACCAATTTGGGTTATTCTCCTCGGAAGGGTTTAAAACTCCGCTTTATCGTCAGGCATTGCTTTCCGACTATTCATTACCCACTGCGGTCAACCAAAGCAACCAACTTACAGTAGAACAATGGCAACAATGGCTGAATTTACCCAATACCAGTACCCTATGGTTTTCTTTACTGAAGATAAATGGATTAGATAAAGCTGCCGAGCCAGCTGACAAATCAGCACTGGATAACCAAATTAACACCGTATTAGAGACACTGAAAAACAAAAACGCTCTGAATAACACGGTAATTATCATTACCGCTGACCATAGCGAAATCGCAGCTACCCAGCCACCTAAGTGGATAAATAATGATAGATTCAATCGTGTGCAAATGCATGTTCCCCTGCTTATTCATTGGCCCGAAACGCCACCACAGACAATCGATAAACTGACTAGCCATCAGGACATCATGACAACATTAATGCAACGCTTGTTGCATGTTAGCAATTCTCCTAATGATTATTCTCAAGGTGAAGACCTGTTTGCAGCACAACGTAACAATCCATGGATTATTACTGGTGATAATGGTTCTCTAATTATTACAACCAGTGAAAATACTTTATTTCTGGATAAGAACGGGGGCTATTACCTATATGACCTCGAAGGCAACGAAGTCAAAGATGCTAAACCCAATCTGGCACAGCTGTTACAGATACTAACAGAGGTTAAACATTTCATAGCTAATTAAATGCTTAAAAATCAATCGGTCACAAAATTCAGTACTTGCTTTTAGGCAAAAAATCAGTACTATAATACGAATTATCGGCATGTAGCGCAGCTTGGTAGCGCACCGTCATGGGGTGTCGGGGGTCGTAGGTTCAAATCCTATCATGCCGACCAAATTTCCCTGGAAAAACCAACCTGTTACGGTTGGTTTTTTTATGGGTGGAATTTGCTGAGGGAAAAATGGTCAACAGAAAGTAGGAAAGGTGCGTTAGTTTCTACGGGGTTTTGTTATCGCCAAAGCAGTATGTATACCCAATAGATTTCAAGTTGCAGGGCGGCGGCAAGTGAACGCAGCCAGCAAAGCAGCAGCTTGAAAGATGAAGGGTATAAATATCCTTTTTATTGGTGATTACTATTCGTAACCGATTTAATTAATTATTTTACATCTTTATTTTGAGAGATTAATGTCTATGCCGTTTGCCTAGATAAATGATGTAAAATGATGCAATGTCCTACTAATTACATTGATAGTATAAAGATTGAACGATCATATGAGAAAGTAAAAACCTCTATTTTCCCAGTGCAGAAATTTAAAAAGTAACAATAATATTTTTGGATTAAAAAAATACTTAGGTAATGGTGGGGGCATTATTAAAAATAAAGTAGCTAATTTTATATTTAAGAAAAAAACCAAACACTCCATTAATATGATTCTGTTAACTATGAAATAATTAACAATTTTATTTCAGACAAAAATTACATTTCCTGTCAGATAATACCAGCGCTATGTATTCAGAATTTTACTTTAAACAAAAATAATTTCCTAAGTTCTTTATAAAATGAAAGAATCCATCGAGTTATCATGCCTAAAAGAACTTACAACAGTAAACTATTACGTAAAATACATCGAGTGAAAAATCAATTTATTAACTCGGTTTTTAATAAAAGAATAAAAAGAGAACATCTCTTTAATACGGATTAATGTACTTTCCCCAAATATTCGATTTTGCACTACATAAAACATTCCTTCAAACGTAAATGAAGTACAAAATCGAGTTTCAAAATCAAATTTAGTGAACTATTCAGGCAAATATCATCTTAATACCCTATTGCTATATAACTGAAATTTAATAAACTTTGATTACCAGTTAGTGTAAATCCCGTTCTACTACGATTGGTGGTTCCCATAGACTGATAACCTGAACTATCGGTTACCATAATTACAAAAACTGCATTAGGAAATACTCTCGGAAAATTAAAATTCAATGATTGACCACTTCTCCAAGAATGACTTGCCCATTGATAAATTATCCCTGTATCCTTGCACTCCCACCAACCATTGCCAGAAATATTTGCAGTATTTTTTGCGCCATATCTACTATCACTCTCCTGTTTGGTATAGCACTCCCCCCTTACCGCATAATTCCCAGCAGGTTGGTAGCTGCCACGCGGTTGGTATCGTCCATCCGATTCCCCTTTTGAATATGCCCCTACATCCCCCGCACTCAGATTGACATCTCCACTCAACACCTTACTATTCACTTTCCGACTATTCGGTACTGCACTTTTCGCCAGATTCACCGTTTCCACCAAGCCGAGGTTTTTCACAAACGCATTTTTATCTGGAATATCTACGCCGTTTTGATTTTTTGCCAAAACACTATCATTTACAGCAGAAACAAGTTTCTGAGTTGCAGCAAGTGTATTACTATTGCCAGTCACGTCTGTAAGTTGAACAACACCTTTTTGTGTTAATGAAGCAGTTGGAACTTCTGTTGCGATCTTTTGTTCTAAGGCTCTATTTAATTGAGCAGTGAGTTTGTTTACATTCCCATCATCCAAAACATCCTCACCAGATTGTTCCGCAATAAAATCAGCTAAAACCGATGATATAGTTGATGATTGCCGCAATGCCTTATTTAACATATGAGTGGAAACATCATTTGGTGGAAACCCAGTCAGTAAATCCTTACTTTCTTCATATAATCTCTGACTCACGACATTCGCATTATTACTAATAGAAAAAGCTTTAAAATCATTCTTCTGGCTCATATATAATCCTTAAATTAAATGATATTATTTTATAGACGACTTATCACAATTCAGTGTATTTCAATAAAACAATAATAAAACATCCTTATAACTCAGAAATATGATTATTTTTGTGTAATTAAAAGAGTAAAAAACCAATATTTCTTAACCAAAGACACCACGCTAAATCTATTTATATTTAACATCCGAAATCACTCTGCTATTGTATTACTTACTGAAATATTTTATATCTCAGAGTAATATTTTAGTTCTGTAATTACAGCATCAACAAAATCACTGTCTGAATGGCCTGAATAAACAGGCCATTTTCATCACTTCGACACTTCCGGCCATTCGATGCCAGGAACTTGATCCAATACAGCCTTATTCATCAAGCAATCCTCACAATATAATTAAGTGCTACGTTTCGCGGACGTGTTTCTATTCCTGTTGAAGCAGCAACCGCATTATCCATATAACCGAAGCCACCAGATCCCATTCCGATAGCAATACCTAATCCGCGAGAATCAATTCCGTAGTTAACTCCTTGGTAAACACTATTGAGAATACGGCTTGGTGTATGTACCTAAACCTTCAGCTCCAGCATTTGAGTTGGACCACATCCGGCCAATCCTATGACTATGCGGAGCGATATCTGCCAGTTGATTGGAAAGTAGATATCCGTCCACCCCACGCCCATCATCCCAGCCACGAATAAACTCACCCCGCAAATCGGGTAATACACCAGATGGATATGCTACCGCTAATTTTGGATATAAAAATTTATCAAAGATCGCTCCATTACATTTCACCCATCCATTTGGTGGTACGTCAGTCGGCCAGGGAAGAGGTATTCCTACCGGAATCTCTTCAAGTAAAGATATGCCCATTATGCTGCCCTCACTATGTAATTAAATGCGATATTTCGTGGTCTTGACACCCCTATGAAACTGTAATCCGCTGACCAATCTTTCTGAGTTCCAGAATATACCGATTTTACCGAAATATTTTTATTTTGGGGAATATCCCAGTGCAATTTTGATAGCTCATTGCGTGAGAAGGTAATAATAAAATTATTCGCCCGATCAACATTCTGTACTAAATAAGCCCCCTCCTGCCATGACAATATTGGACGAAATGGATCAACATTTCGACCACTGTCCCAGCCTCGAATAAATTCACCCCTTAGATCAGGCAATTTACCGTCAGGATAAGCCTCAGCTAACTTTGGATACTGTAATTTATTAAAAAATGCCCCGTTACAGACGAGATGATCTGTAGGTGGATAAGGTAATGGCCACGGAATAGGAGAACCGACAGGAACTTCACTGACCGTTTTAATCCGATTATCTATCTCTTCGAGGGTATATTTACGTAATGAATTTACTATTTCTTGAACAAGCTTTTGTGTCACTGCCAATGTGTTACTATCGCCAATCGCATCTGTAAGCTGGACAACACCTTTTTGTGTTAATGAAGCATTGGGAATGTCTGCTGCAATTTTTTGTTCTAACGCTTTATTTAATTGAGCCGTAATTTTGGCTATATTCCCATCATCAAGAACATCATTGCCCGATCGTGTTGCGATAAAATCAGCTACAACTGATGATATTGTTGACGATTGTCGTAATACCTTATTTAATACATGAGTAGAAATATTCTCCGGTGTAAATCCAGTCTGCAAACTTTGATCTTCTTCATATTCTTCTTGACTTACTATATTTGCATTATCACTAATAGAAAAAGCTTTAAAATCATTTTGGGGATTCATGTGTTTTCCTTAAATTAAATAATACCATTTCGTAATCAATGTATTTGAATTATTGTAAAAAAATTCCAACTCAATTCATTTCAATCAGAGTATAGTTCATAAAAATAATAATGCAGTGTTCTTATTGCTTATAATGTTAACTATTTTTGTATAATTATCAGCAATAGGAAATTCAACACCTTGGAATATAATATATATTCATAAATACATATTTAACATATTGAAACCATTTTCCTTTTATTCTTCCTCTCTATTTATGAGAAATTTACATATAAACCGCCAAAATTAAAAAATGAGACAAGGAAAATAAATAGGAATAATTATTCTCCTACTTTAGTTATTCATGCTTCAAAGACAACAATTCAGTTAGAAAAACCAACCGATTATGGTTGGTTTTTTATAAGTTAATTAACCCGGCTTTTACTTTACTTCGGATTTAAAGAATATTTCTATTCTGCTCTTACTATGTAATTAAAGGCGATGTTGCGGGGACGAGTTTCGTTTGCAGTACGAACAATGCGAGATGAATCAAATGCAACATGCATTAGGTTTCTGGTCACAAACCCAGATGTTACAACAGTACCTGGAGTTGGAGTATTCGTGAATGCGCCATTTGCATATGAACTAAACGTATTCTCAGTTGAGATATTTATATTACCTGTAATATTTTGCATCGTATCTATTTGTGTAGATAATATAGGGCGATTCGTATCAACCCCACGACTATCATCCCAACCACGAATAAATTCACCTCTTAAATCAGGTAATCTACCGTCAGGATAAGCTTCCACCAACTTCGGATACTGTAATTTATTAAACGCTGAACCATTACAAGTGAAATAGCCAATAGGTGGATGGGGTAATGGCCACGGAATAGGAGAACCAACAGGAACTTCATTGGCTGTTTTAATCCGATTATCTGTATATTCACGTAGTGAATTTACTATTTCCTGAACAAGCTTTTGTGTCACTGCTAATGTGTCACTATTGCCAATTACATTTGTAAGCTGGACAGCCCCTTTTTGTGTTAATGAAGCACTGGGAATGTCTGTTGCAATTTTTTGTTCTAACGCTTTGTTTAATTGAGCCATGAGTTTAGCTATATTTCCATCATCCAAAACATCACTGCCCGATTCTGTCGCAATAAAATCGGCTACAACAGATGATATAGTTGACGCTTGACGCAATGTCTTATTTAACAAATGAATATCAATATCATGGCCTGGTGCTAATCCAGTCTGCAACTCTGAACTACTTTCATATAAACTCTGACTTACTACATTAGCGCCATTCTTAATAGCAAAAGCTTTAAAATCATTCTTGACACTCATATACAATCCTCACGTTAAGTAATATCACTTATTTACAAAAAAAACATTAATTATTATGCAAATAACCCATAATAATTCACATTGGTCATAATCTAGTTCATAAAAATAATAATTCGTTGTTCTTACTCCTTATAAAGCCAATTATTTCCATATAATTGGCGATAATAAGCAGTTCAACATTTTGAACTGAAAATATACCTGTTATCTTTCAAGTTGCCTCTTTGTTGACTGCACTCACACCGGTCACAGAGTTATCTATGCTCCCGGGGGTTCGCTCCCTTGCCGTCACGATCCATCTTGAAATCTATTGGATATATACTTGAAACTATTTTTCTCTTATTCCTTCTATCTCTTCCTGCAACCTGTTCTGTTTTAAATTCCAAGACGAATCTTCCGGCATTTGGACACGAATATCTAAGCGGCAATTCTCTGGAATATCGCAAGATTCTCCATCTTTATAAAAAACACGTTCATCGTTATCATCGATACATTTAAGTCGCCAATTCTGAAAACGTGCTGGTAAATGAGAATGTTGTCTGTGAAAAGTTTCGATAATAATAGAACCATCAGGTTGAATACGGTTATCGATAAAAATCAACTCTAACCCATTTTTATCTTTTGGTGCTGAAATACCACCATGCTCTCCCCATACATCATCAGCATTACAGCCTGAAATATTTGAAATGCGATATACACCCGTTCCCTCTTTAGTGACTTTTGCGCCTTCAGATTCTTCATTAGTTGAAAACTCACCATCAGAGTAGAGTTTGACTATCGGTGAGACTCTCTTGAGAAATCCATTAGCATCGAATGCGCTGTTTACATCTTCAATTAAAATTCTTTTTTTTCCTTTAAATTTACCATTTTTGTCAAATGCGTATGTATGTATTCCAAACCCTTCTTGACCTCCAGATGTACTGCCGTATTCAAAAGAAATTCCTCTTGAGTGTGGAATCCCTGCACTAGGGTGAGCGACATGAATAGCTAAACCACCTAAGTCCGCCCACCCATTTGGACGTAAGAAACCCGACAATGACAAATCGCGCAGGGATGGGTCATCACCTAAATTTGCTGCCTTAGATAAGATACAACCAGATGTTTTTGTATTCGTATTTAACCGAACAAATCGATTATCAGATTCTACTTTGATTTTTTGTTCTAATGCTTTATTTAATTGTGCAGTGATTTTCGTTACATTACCATCATCCAAAACATCACTGCCCGATTCTGTCGCAATAAAGTCAGCTACAACAGATGATATGGTTGACGATTGACGCAATGCTTTATTTAACACATGAAGATCAGACCGTTTTAATTCATAAAATCCATCCTGCAATTCTGGACTATTTTCATATATATTTTGATCAACTACATTAGCACCAATCTTAATAGCAAAAGCTTTAAAATCATTCTTAATACTCATATACAATCCTCAAGTTAAATAATATTTTAAAAAAACATATTAAACTATTGTGCAAATAACCCATAGTAATTCACACCAGTCATAGTCTTGTTCAGAAAAATAACAATGAAACATTCTTATGAATTAGAATGTTAACTATTTTTACATAATTGACTAAAATAGAAAATTCAATATTAAAATACTTCCATTCCCTATCCTATTTCATTTTTTACCAAAATTTTCCCATTGAAGATTACGCATCGGATCTTTCAATATATAAATAACCAGTTTATTAATGAACCAGAAACAATATAATTTCATTCCTATTCTATAAAGTAAAATGCGTTTATTTTCACGCTGCAGTAATTAATATCCGATCGCAAAATATCTCACATAATTATTCGTTAACGCATTTGTAGAATTTCTGCACGTTACAATAAACTGACTTGCAGAAACAGGTACAGCAGCAACCCCAGATCCAAAATTATAAAAATCAGCATATGTTGCCACAATCTGGAAACAAGCATTAGGAAATGGAATTGTGAAATTTCTATAATCACTTATATTCATAGAGCCGTTTGCCTGTCCCCACTGAATAATTATCCCTGTATCACCACACTTCCACCAACCATTTGCAACCTTATTAGCAGTATTCACATTAAGATTACAGCACTTTGCAATTTTTCGATCTATCACGCTTTTTAATTGTGTGGTTATTTTGGTTACATCACCATCATCCAAAACATCACTGCCTGATTCTGTCGCAATAAAATCGGCTACAGCGGATGATATAACCGACGATTGACGCAATGCCTTATTTAATACATGAATATCAGGCTGTTTGCCTGAATCAAATCCATCCTGCAACTCTGATCTACTTTCATAATAATATTGACTCAATGCATTTGAATTATTATTAATAGAAAAAGCTTTAAAATCATTCTTTACACTCATATACAATCCTCACGTTAAATAATATTATTTATTTACAAAAAACACATTAAACTACTATGAAAATAACCTATTAAATAATTCAACCCTGTCATAGGCTAGTTCAAAAAAATGATAATAAAATATTTTTGCAACCAAAATAAGCAACTATTTTTATATAACTATCAATAATAAACAACCCGACAGATTGTAATCGAAAAACTCAGTAATACTCTATATTTTCCCAAGTCTATTAACTGAGATTTTTCTTTATCACTTTCCATATCATTCATATATAGCCAAAATCTTTATTTAAATTCTGGCTATATTCTTAAGGTATTCATCAAGAGATTATTACCTGAATTGGCATCAGGCTAACCAATAAATAGCTACCAGCCAAATATACCCTCAAAATAATAATTTATCATTATCTTATACACCTAAATAAATGACAGGTATCATACTGACATTTAACGGGCGATTTTCGTTTGCCGTTGGCACTACCTTTGATGCATCAAAAGCGGCGTATGCTGAATATCCATGATTACTATTAGCATTTGTTCCCGCAGCAACTACTGTTGCGGTACTCGTAACACCATAAAATGCGCCACTGGTACGAGTAAAAAGCCCATGCGTCCACCACCCCACATCACCTGTAATATTTCTAATCGCATCTCCCTGTATCACACCTGGCTGCAAACCAGCACGCACAAATACTCCTCGTCCATCAACAAACAGATTAGGAAGGTTAATTTTACCATCACGCAACTTGATTCCCCATGCTGCCTTATATGCATTGGATAAATTATTCAATGCCCGACCAACAATTGAATCAATCGCATAAGCAGCACCATTTGCAATATATTCTCCTTTAGCTAAATCTGATGCTGGATGTGCAGATAAATAGATATCACCTGAACGTTTAGCACTAACATTTTCCAAAGCCTTTTTTAATTGTGCCGTGAGTTTCGCTACATTACCATCATCCAAAACATCTTCACCAGATTGTTCTGCAATAAAATCAGCTAAAACCGATGATATGGTTGATGATTGACGCAATGTCTTATTTAACAAATGAACATGAATAGTACTATTTGGTGCTAATCCAGTCTGCAATTCTGGACTGCTTTCATATAAATTTTGACTCACCACATTAGCACCACTCTGAATAGAAAAAGCTTTAAAATCATTTTTTACACTCATATAAAACCCTCAAATTAAATAATATTATTTATTGACAAAAAACACATCAAACCATTATTAATATAACCCATAACAATTCACGTTAGTCATAGCCTAGTTCATAAAAACAATAATAAAACATTCTCATGAGTTAGAATGCCAATTGCTTTTATATAATTATTAAAATCAAAATAATTTTATTTATAAATATCTCAATATATTATTATCTAAAAGTAGCATTGGATGAATAAATTAACTATGACATATCACCATCGGACTAAAAATAAATTCAAAGGTCTAAGTTTCGTTGAGTACAGAACTCAAACTTCAATCTAAAATATCCAGATTCCCAAATTCAATTTAACAATATAAATCACTAACACTTTCACTATAAAAATATATCAATATCCTATTGCAAACCAAAACGCAGAGATTTCAATCGGGTATGCCCAATAATTAAATTCTGTTACAGATAGTTTGTTCGCAACAATATTATATGATGATTTTATATCAGTTTTATTACTTAAGGTTAATAAAACATTTACACAAACATTAGGAAACTGAATAGGAAAATTAACGGGTGTATTATGTCCTGTCCAGTTCACGGTTCCCCACTGATAAACCACTCCTGTATCCCCACATTTTCACCAACCATTAATATCCTTACCAGCTGTATTCATATTAACTTTAGTTATTTCATAAATAATATATACCCTTCATCTTTCAAGCTGCTGCTTTGTTGGATGCGTTCACTTGCCGCCGCGCTGCAATCTGAAATCTATTGGGTATATTAAATTATTATACGAATGACTTATCTCCATTCGGGTCAATTAGACGTCTTGATCAGACGTCTAATTTAAAAACAATCAATCAAATATTATTATAATTTAGGATATTAACCACTTTTGTATAATTGGTTACAATAGGTAATTTAATATTAAAAAGTTATTATCCCCCTCTTTCATTTCTTACTATACCTGTTATCTTTCAAGTTGCTGCTTTATTGGCTGCTTTCACTTACCCCAGTCACATCGTTATCTATGCTCCTGAGGATACGTTCACTTGCCGCCGCACTGCAATTTGAAATCTATTGGGTATATAATTTTTCTATTTCAGGTTATAGATTGAATCTCTTTCAGTATCCTATTTTCATTATTTCGGCTGCTCCGGCCATTCAATATTGGGTGCTAATGAAACATCAATTCTGCTCAACATCACCCTATATTGCTTCCATGCCAACAGATCTGTTTTTTCTTCTTCGGTGGCAATACCTAAATCGACAGCATCTTGTAGTGGCCCGACAAGATTATTAACTTTAGCCAGTGACTGGAATTTCTCATGTTCTGCTTGCTGTATTAATTCCTCTTTAGTCGGAACATAAGTATTATCAGATTCTATTTCCGTATCCTTCCCAACAACTTTGTCAGCAGGTTTATTCAACGAGTTATATTCTTGAGCCCAAGGGGTCCATGGATTATCATGGAATTGGCTACGTGTATATATCCGACTGCTGTTATAAACAAAATAACGTTGAATAACCCCAGCCGCTTTCAATACAATAAGCGAACCGGCAAGTGGTTCAGGATAATTGACTCCATTTTTAGCATGAGCATTATATTCCTGATAATAAATCCCTGGTGTTTTGTAGTAATCCAGATTCACATTATCACCTAAACCAATCGCCTGCCCACTCAAAATGTCCTGAGAAGAAATAGTGATATCCGTAGATAAAGATTTTCCATTTACCTTACGGATTCCGGCAATATATCGAGAATCAGATTCTATTTTTGTATATGCGCCAATCTCCTCTGCCGAAGGTTTATTCAGAGTGTTATATTCTCTAGCCCAAGGGGTCCATGGATTATCATGAAACTGGCTACGTGTATATACCCGACTACTGTTATAAACAAAATAACGTTGAACGATCCCAGCCGCTTTCAACACAACAAGAGAACCCGCAAGCGGTTCAGGGTAATTAAGGCCACTTTTGGCATGGGCATCATACTCTTGGTGATAAATTCCTGGTGTTTTATAGCTACTTAAATCCGCCTTATCACCTAAACTAATCGCCAGCCCACCCAAAATATCCTGGGAAGTAATAGTGATATCCTCAGACAGTGCTTTCCCATTAATTTTTCGGGTATTAGGTATTTTGGCATTAATATTTTCAAGTAATGAATTTACTATTTCCTGAACCAACTTTTGTGTAACAGCTACTGTGGCACTATTACCCAACACATCCGTAAGCTGAACAACCCCTTTTTGTGTTAATGACGCATTGGGAACTTCTGTTGTGATTTTTTGTTTTAAAGCTTTATTTAATTGCACGGTAAGTTTCGCTATATCACCATCATCCAGAACATTATCGCCAGATTGTGTTGCGATAAAATTAGCTATTACAGATGATATTGTTGATGATTGACGTAATACTTTGTTTAATAGATTAATAGGAATATTATCTGGTGGAAACCCAGTCTGCAAACTCTGGTCTTTCTCATATTTATCTTGACTCACTACATTAGCATCATTACTAATAGAAAAAGCCTTAAAATTATTCTTGGCACTCATATACACCCCTTAGTTTAAATAGAATGATTTACATCATACCCTTCATCCTTCATCCTTCAAGTTGCTGCTTTGTTGGCTGCGTTCACTTACCCTAGTCACATCGTTATCTATGCTCCTGGGGATGCGTTCTCTTGCCGCCGCGCTGCAATTTGAAATCTATTGGGTATAAATATATTAAATCATTGTTTAAAGGCAATTATTAATAATTTAGGACAACCATAG
>NZ_LJCS01000055.1:0-30707 GCF_001280945.1 Photorhabdus heterorhabditis
GATAATTTCTCACATTCAATACGATTTTATTGATAGGTTTTGATATCTGGCATGAACATTTATTGAGCTAGTAGAGGGTTGTTTTTATCCACAATAACCATATAGAAAATGTGAGATCCCGCCCTGAGTTATCAGATGATATTCTTAGAGCTACTCTTGGCCTAGCCAAATTTTGTTGTAAATCGTCTGTTACGAAATTTTCAAGAAGTCCACCAAAGTACTAAAAATATCCTAATACTTTTATTTCATTAACATTAAGTACAGAGTTTTAATCCAGATTAAGTTTAATAAGATATAAAGATACTGCCATCTTTGTCAGCATTTTTGTTTTATTCTATTACGTAACCATAACCTACTACTGGTGATCTATCTGTCTGGTAGATCACAGTCAAACCTTTCCAAGGCTTCACTCTTGGGCTAAAATCATCATGATATATTAAAACTCTACATGGAGAACTAACGCTACTTCCTACTTTATATTTAAAATAATAATTTAATGTAATCAGGGTTTGAAATATCCAACAAGCTCTTCCTTTTTGATAAAGACTTTCAGGAGTATTATCAGGTTCTTACGTAATTGATAGTTAAGTCGCTGATCGTTGGGTTACCAAAGGGTATTAAGGGTTTATCTATTTATAATATTCTGATTTACTGAGATATTAGATTACCCTAAATTCTGTAATAGAAGAATACACAACACAGTACTAATGGAGAAGTTGACCAGATAAAAATAAATTTCAGTTTCTTTTATTTTAGAAAGTAAAACTAATTTCTACTATTGCATGATACCCTATAGATAATAAACATGAAAAAAAATACATATAATCAATATATTACTAGCGATTACATTCTGTATTCTTTACCTTTTAGCTCACATAACTTTGGGTTATTGTCTAAAAATAGCAGCATATATTCTTGCCATATTACCTACTTTCTTATTGCTAAACGAAATTATAATGGAGATTAGTAAAATTCTTATTTTATTTCTTAGCATCGTCACTCTCATTTACGCCCCTATGGGTTTGATGCATGGTTCTCAGGGGCTTTATTCTACCAATTCCGCATATCGGGAATTGGCCCGAAATAAATCAACATCAGGTGTAATATAATGAAAAATATTTCACGCTCTACCTTAAACGATATCATTGAATGGGATATTAATGGTTGGTCTAAATGTTTGTGTTTTTGGCTTTCAAAAGGGAAAATCAGTTTGGAAAATGCTAGAGTTTTGGAGATTGGTAGCCATAATGGTGGTTTATCATTATGGGCGGCACTAAATGGCGCTGAAGTAATTTGTTCAGATCTCGGCGGTCCAAATAAAAAAGCCTATCAAAAACATAAAGACTACAATCTTAGTGATCTTATTGCATATAAAAATATAAATGCGCTGGATATACCATATGCAAATGAACTAGATATTGTGCTTTCTAAATCAGTTATCGGGGGGATAGGACGTAATAATAATATTGAAAATCAGAAAATTGCCATATCAGAAATATATAAGTCCTTAAAAAAAGGGGGAGAATATTGGTTCGCTGAAAATCTATCAGCATCTCCTGCACATAAGATATTAAGATCTAAGTTTATCCAATGGGGAGATGAATGGAGATATGTAACAATAGACGATATGAATGAATTTTTACACCAATTTTCAAGTGTTGAATATATTACCACAGGATTCCTTTCCTGTTTTGGAAGAACAGAAAAACAAAGAAAAATATTAAGCTTTTTTGACCGATTTCTATTTTCAAAAATCGTTCCTAAAAAATGGAACTATATTATAATTGGCGTAGCCAAAAAATAGAATTCTTTATATGTAATCTCATGGCATGGAATGAGGGGAAATATTCCCTCATTTATTAGCATCCCGTACATGCTGAATAGTTTATGGTGAAAAAAGGATATTGCTACTGCACTATTGCAAATGATAAAATTTATTTACAGTTGTAGTATTAATATTTTTCCCTGAGAGGGTAAGAATAAAGTTTTTCATACTTTGAAATTCTATTTATTCCTTAAATTCAGTATTGTAATTTGGTCATAAGGACCACACCTTTATCAGTTGGATATTCAGCTTTTTGGATGCAGTGAACGTACGGCCCTATTCTTATTTCGGCTGTTCCTACTATTCAATATTAGGAGCTTGTGAAATATCAATCCGACTCAACATCACTCTATATTCCTTCCATTCCTGTAGAGCTGCTTTTTCAGCTTCAGTAGCTATGTCTAAGTCAACGGTGTCTTGCAGCAATGCAACCATTTCTTCATACGGAAAAACAATTCGTGGGGACGAAACAACAAGCGAGGACCTGGTCGGCAGTTCTGCAATTGATGAAATTGCAAGACGAATCGTAGCATGCTGGAACACATGTAATGAGTATTGTACAGAAGAAATTGAAGGGGATGTGGTGATGAGATGTAGGAAGAGATGGGAGTATATTATTGTATCAAAGAAGAAAACTGGGCATAATACGATCAATAAATTATAACATTAAGTGAATATGTTAGATGAAGAAATATTTGAAATATAAAGCTGTTGATTTATTTTTACGAATTTATACTAAAAGCGAAAGTTTTGAAAAATCCAGGGATAATTTTAATGAATTAGAGGAAAAAAATTTTTCATATATAATAATTTATTCTACTACTGCACTGGGTGATTTCTTAATGAATACCCCTGCAATACATGCCATAAGGAATAGATTTAAAAATGCATTTATTACATTAATTTGCCATCCAAAACTAGAGTCGTTTTTAAAGAGTGGAGATGATTGGGATAGGGTTATTACATGGAGTAATAAAATAAATCATGTCCCAGCACTTTTAAAAAAGATAAAAGAATCAGGCAAACCTGACTTGGCAATTATACTTCACTCTCATGCTCCATATGACTATTTAAGTGCCATAATGTCTGGTGCTAAGTTTATTTTTAGAGATAATTATTTTGAAAATAAATTAATTGAAAAATGGCTAACCAATTACGTTGAATCATTTATAGGCCATCTCATTCAGAGAAAATTAGAATTAGTAAAAATATTAGGATGTGAAGTAGCATCTAAATCCAGTATTGAAATGCGTATTCCATGTCATATTAATTCTATTAAGAAAGATCATCTGTCTATTGGTTTTCAAATGGGGGCATCATCATCTGAACGTTGTTGGTCTGTAAGAAATTTTTTTCAGGTTGCATCTCATATTTTAAACAATGATAGTACTACAAAAATAGTGTTAGTGGGATCACCTGATGACGTATATTTACAACAAGAATTTATTAAATTATTGCCAAGTGAGTTTCATTGTAGAATTAGTCAATTAATAGGAAAAACAACATTAGTAGAATTAACTCAAACAATAAACGAACTCGACTTGCTTGTTACTGGTGATACAGGTCCTATGCATATGGCTATTGCACTAAAAGTACCCACAATTAGTTTATTTGTTACCGCAAATCCATTCTCCACGGGGCCACATCAAGATCCTGAAATTCATAAAATAATAATAGGCTCCTCATTAGCTATAAATTATAAAAAACATACTCATATAATGGAGGTTATATCTCCCGACATGGTTATATCCGAAATTAATAATATATTGCTTAATAAAAGACATATAAATTTTCAGATCTCTGACTTCGACTAACATGTGAATTTTTATACCTCGACTGACGGCTTTATATATATTTAACAGATGTTAGTTGAGGTTAATATGAACAAGAAATAAGAACAGAAAATTAGAAGAAAACTCAAAATATTGGCTCATGCTGAAGAGAGGAATAACGTCAGTAAAACTTGCCGTTATTGGGGAAATCCCGGGATACTTTTTACCGTGGGTTTTTTGTAAGCGGTGAATCTGGCGAAACTTGTGGTACTGAATATTGCCGGCAAACTCAGTGAAGATAGCTTCATCGACTTCCACTGCATTGTTTGGAAATGAACCAATTAATATAATCCTGTCTCCATTCGTCCGTATAAAATGCATTAGCTGTTGTACTGTAATAATATACAGACTTAAGTTTTTTACTCTTTGAGATTCTATTTATTCCTTATCTTCATAATCTTTCTTTTAAACTAAATATAAAATCTAATTTTGAAAAAAATTTTATTATGTCAATTCCCAAACCACTAAATATCGCAGTCTGCCGTATGATCAGAAACAGAAAACTTATAATTCTCTAAAGTGATTACATTTGTTAGTGATAGTAATGTATAAATATCCAGAACAGAGATTCACAATGATATGTTTTTGATTTTTCTTTGCTCATTTATTGCTCTAATCATGTTCGTAATTTACTCATAGTTAATTCATTTCTTGCTAAATCTTCATTTTGGTTATTTATTGACACGTAAATCCACTCGATTTTTATCGTATCCGGCCTCGTTTAATGCTTTAAAATTCTGTCTTAGCAAGAATTGCGGTGAATTAATCGGTTACAGAAATTACAATTGGCAGTAACGTTAAAATCTGCGCTGGAGCGGTTGTTATCAGTGATATTCCACTCGATTCAACCGCTATTGGTGTGCCTGCAAAGGTCATAAAAAAATAACCCTGTTTATTTTGATTAAATTCTACGATCACCCCAGTGCTACAATACGACTAAGACCACCATGTAAACTGATTATCGATACAGTTCTACCATTATTATTGGTTATTATGACAGTAATTGCTGATTAAAGATAAGTAAATTCTATTGGAAATCCGTTGTAGAATTAAAAAATGGCAATCATTGAGATGCGATTGCCATAATTATTGCTCTTGGTTAAATTAAACAACTTTCAAATGGCTAGCGCTATCAGAACACGTGAGAGATATTTGTCTGCATATAATAAATTTATGGATTTTTTAATATTTTCAACATTTGGTAGTGGTTCCCTATTAACAATTTTTTGTAATGAATTTACAAGTGAATCTGTGTCATTAACAGGGTACAATATCCCATTTATACCATGTCTTATAATATCAGCTGGTCCTGTTTGACAGTTTGAACTAATACAAAAAACGCCATGAGACAATGCTTCACATAAAACCATTGGAAAACCTTCATATGTGGAAGTTAAAACTAAAGCAGTTACACTGTTAATATTTTTTTTAATATACTCCCATGCATTGCTCTGCCATCCATGCCAAATAATATTATCATTAATATTTAATTTAACTGAAAGCTCTTTTAGTATATCAACATCCTGACCATCTCCAATGATATCAAGTTTCCAAGTGCCTCTTATTTTTGATAGCGCAACAAGCAGCTCTCTAATATTTTTAGGCTCATCTGCAAGAATTCTACCTATATATAGTAGTCTCGTGTCATTACCTCTACTAATGAGGTCATTAGTTTTATCTACAGGATTATATATTGTAAATATCTTTTTTTCATCAACTCCAATGTCAATGAGTTGTGCAGTCACACCTGCTCCGATGGATAAATGATAATCAGCTTTAAGTAGATATATAGACTTATACAGATTATGTATAGGAAAATGAATCCATGAATAGATTTTAAATTTTTTAAACGAAAATTTTCTTGATAAATCGGCAATGTAACAACATACGGTATCGAAGGATATGACAATATCAGGTTGTTCTTTTATTATGATTTTTGCAAACTGTAACGCATAATGCACTCTGCGAATTTTTGTATGAGAAATTTCTGAAGGTACGCGCCTAAATTTCATCCCATCTAACCAGTCATCATTTACATTCTTATTTCCTTCTTTAAAGAAAATAAACTCAATATTTATTGAATTATCATATTTGGTTAAAATCTCAACAAATTTTTTACATACGGTTTCCATCCCACCGAAACCACCCAACTCATAACCAATGATAAATATTTTTCTCATACTCATTAATGCTCCCAATTAAATGCTCATTTTTTAACATATTTCAATAATACTTCTTCAAATTCATCTTTGAATTTATGATAATCAAAATTTATTTTAGAATATCGCTGGGCATTTTTACTTAGCTGAGAATAAAATGAGGAGTTATTAATAAGGCTTTCAACAGCATTAGCACAATCAATATGAGAAACTAATTTCGGTTCAACAAGTGAATCATTTATGGGGTCATAAACCTTATGCGGAAAATCAATATCAATGTCAGTAAGTGCCTTATGTTCTCTAAGGCTGACTTGTGGAATTAAACCAATACCACAAAAACCATCTTTTACGGCTTCTGGCTGACCATCTACAATAGGGAATATAACAGGAACATTATATGATAATGCTTCTATACAAGACAAACCAAAAGATTCACTTACTGAGGTACTAAGGTAAATATCTATTTTATTAAAAAATGAACTCATATCTGATTGGTATCCTAAAAATACCACATGATTATTAAGTTGAAGATCATTGACCAATCTTTTCAATTCTTTTTTTAATTTCCCATCACCAGCTATATGTAACATAACAGAGTGCCCACGTTTTATAAGTTCATGTAACATAAGTATGGAAACGCTAATACCTTTGGAGCTAACCAATCTTGATGCCGTACCTAATATTACAGGAGAATTTAAATTTTTAATTATATTAGTAGTAGTAGATACATGTTGTTTTTCTAATCTATTAATTACAATATTAACAGGACAATTTAATTTAAATCTTAAATTCATGACTCTATCAGAAGCTTTCGATGCAGCAATACAACCATCAATCATTGAGAAGAAATTTAAAGTTCTACTATCCATTGGATAACGCCATGAGCAACCATGATCATAATATAAAATTTTACATTTTTTATGCTTCTTTGATATCTTTGGAATGAAATCCCAGATAATTATCAAATCAGCTTTAGTCTTCTCAATTTTAAGTTTGAGTATGAGCTTGCGTAATAAAGTAGGATATTTAATCTTTAATCCATTAAACACTCTATTAGCATAGATTATTTTCTCCCCTTCAATTTCTGGTGCAATATTACTATTAATATCGTTACTGGTACAAATAATAATGTTTTCATTACTACTATGTTTTAAATATTGAATAAAAATTCTTTCTGCACCACCGAATCCTTGTAAATTTATTAAGTGTAATAATTTCATTATTGTCACGTCCGGTAAATAATTTTTATCATATTAGTATTATATATATATTTATCATTTTTGAAACTATTTTTTTACATCAAACTTATTAACCACTTTTTCTCTGGCTTTTTCAGATAACTCTTCTAAATATCTATATGGATTCCGGTTTAATTAAAGGTGGGTGAGTAAAATTTTCTGACAACGTAGTCGCAAACATATCTCCGGATCAATGAGTCCTGATGAAAATCCGCACTCTCTGCCCTCATTCTGCTTTCATTATTTCAACAGTCTCGATAGACTGAGCTATTTACCAGGTTCACAGAGAGCCAGTTTTGCCTTATATCTTAAAATATGAAATAACATGGTCAACATTAGATTTGGTAAGGTTCATACAGCCTGTGTTCTACCATAGATTTTAAAGTCCACCTAACAGCTAATAGCGTATGAACAGAGCTACTCATCTGAAACCCGAACAGTTCATTTCATATTGTAAGGATGGGTAATATGAGTCAGCCAAATCCTCTTTGTGTTGGTATTGATGTTTCGAAAACCTTTCTGGATGTTTCTATCGGGACTGTGATGCCACCATTCACCACCAGTAATGACATTGATGGTTAAGCCAATATTTTAAGCTTTCGTATAACTTTCTGTTCTTCTTTCTTGTTCATCTTGACCTCAACTAATATCTGTTAAATATACATAAAACTGTTAGTTGAGGTCTAGGAATTCACAAATAAGTGAACGTATATAAAATTCAAAGATTAAATATTTGCATTTTTCATATAACTCACTAAAGTTAGTTTCCACCAACTATGGTAAAATTCATCTTCTGTCAGTGGGAGATTGTGGTTTTTCAGGCCAGTTAATGTCTGGTGCTAATGTAACATCGATACGGCTCAGTGATATTTGGTATTTTTTCCAAGCTATTAACTGCGTTTTTTCTTCATCATTTGCCATATTTAGATCAACAGCATCTTGTAATGGTGCAATTTGATTTGTTGCTTCAGCTATCAATTGCTGTTTTCGAGATTTAGCCTGTTGCTCCAATTCTTCTTTTGTGGGTGGAGGGATGTCCGCCCATTCCGGTAAACCATTTTTACCCGCTATACGATATTTACCCTCTGGAGGAATACTGCCGGCAAACTCAATGAAGATAGCTTCATCGACTTCCACTGCATCGTTTGGAAATGAACCAGCATTGATATAATCCTGTTTCCATTCTAACGGATAAAATGCATTAGTTGTTGCACTGTAATAATACATAATTAATACCCCACTGCGAACCAATAATAACCTACACTAATACCACTAACAGCATAATCGTTTGTCAATTTAAATGAAGATGTATTCAGATCAGCAACGTAACCACTAGCTACACCACTACCTGATCCTAATCGATTCACCGTCAACATGACACACAAACATACATTAGAGAATCTAATGGGTAATTGAACTATGATAACTTCTTCTGGATTTAAAACTCGAGTTACTCCCCACTGATAAATCATCCCGGTATCTCCACATCTCCACCAACCATTTGTAGATTTTAAGGCAGTATTTTTGCTGCCATATCGTTCATCCGATTCTCCTTTTGTATACGCCCCCACATCCCCGGCAGTAGGTTTGTTTAGTTGACTATATACCCGAATACCGGGTGCTTCATATACCCCCTTACCGGAAATATATCCGGTTGCATCCACATTTCCGTTTACAACACCGCCAGATTTTGGATATGCCCCCACTTCCTCAGCAGAAGGCTTATTATTCGGACTATAAACACGCAAGCCGGACTCATAAATGTATCTTTTCGCCCAGATGTCTTGACTAGATACAACATCTTTGCCTTCTCCGGACTTTACATATCCAGTCGCATCCACATTTCCGTTTACAATCCCACCTGCTTTTGGAAACGCGTTCTTAGCCAGATTCACCGTTTCCACTAAACCAAGGTTTTACAGAATCTATAAACTAGCAATAACTTATGTCGAAGCAGTGTGCCAAAGCATTAAATGGAAATAAAAATGGTAAAAATCGGCTGCATCCATGTATTAATAAATGACCAAAATGACGATTATCGGAGATAGTATCGTGAGTGGTCTAATTATGAACAATTGTTGGTTGTAAAACAACCAGATCTTATTGGGTATATAGGATATTAAGCATTCATCTTATTAGAACTATTTTATTTGCTATTGAGCAAGTGTTGTTGAGCGTTATTGATATCATAAGTATAATTCATATTTTTATATGCTGAGTTTTTTTGTAAAAAATTAATTTTATGAGATGTATTTGAATGTAACCTGATGAAATGTTGATAAATATGTCTTGGGCGGATTGATTGTTCTGTAAATAATAACAAGTAGGTTTTGTTTAACTTTAAAGTAATGTAATTAATTAAATAAGAGTGCTATGTATATTTGTTGTTTTAATATTGTTGAAGGTGATGCTAATTACATTAAATTTGAAAAAAACCAAGGGGTTTTAATTGATTTTATATTTGTCAGTGAATATAAAAAAGGCCAGCAAATGCTGGCCAATTTTGAAAGATTTATTTCTTATCGCTAAAGTCATTAAAGGATATTGGGCCTTTGTTACCCGCTTGATCTAAGCCATATACACAAAAACGTATTGGGGCATCTTTCTTCATAAGTGAGATCGGTATTCTTCTATAAATAGAGTAACCTGTGTAATCATCACATTTTGTAGATTTCACTGGCCCTGATTTTATACGTAAATCAACAATTTCCCACGGACTAAAAATAGGGTTAACAACCCATCGGTCATCTGCTTCAAAAATTAATCTTATCTCTGGTTTTGTTGATGGAGGAGTATTGTCAATTTCACGTAATTTTATTGATGCATTAGATGTACTCTGCCAGAGTTTATTTGCAGAATGTTGCCCAATAACACACATGGTATAAATCCCTTCATTGGAAGGAACGGCAAGTTTTTCCAGCGGTTGGGTAGTGACTGAAATAGGTTTGCTGTATCCTTTAGGATCTGAACAATCAACATTACTCGCAAGCCCTCCCTTATAGCGAATCTTATCAAACCCCTTTTCCTCAAGACGTAAATTCCAAGTGGTAGGTTTGTTGTCAACTGTGCCCTTCGTAATTAGTGGACCGTTAGCGTTAATAGTGATCCCTTTTCCATCATCAAATTTACTTAAATCCAGTTTTCCATCAGGGGTAAATGCATGTGCAATTTTATCAATAGGAATATAGTAACTGGCGCCAGTACGAGAGAAACTGTGATCGATAATAAATTCACACGGACGATTAAGACCGCAACCCGAGTAACTTCGGTCAACGGTGGTATTTAATACACCAATTATCTTGGATTGATCTTTCAATATAACCGGTGAACCAGAAGTGCCTCCCGCAACCCCGGCGCAATTAACAGAAACAGCCGGAGACCAAGCCCAGATACCTTCATATACAAGCGAGGCTTTTCCAGTAATGTCGCAAGCTGAATAGCGTAGATAACGTTTATCACCATCTACACCATTGACCGGAATGTGAGCCAGTTCAATGGGATGACTTGCTACTGCTTCATAATCTTTGTGTAACGTCACCGGCAGTATTCCGCGATTTGCCAACTCACCATAAGTTGCTTTAAGTCTGAAAACTGCAAGGTCACCGCCTTTCATTGTTGCGTATAAAACTCTATCAACATCAACAGGTTGGTGTTTATTAATTAAGTCAATAAAGTAATTTGGTGTGTATGTCCAACCAGGGCCTACAGGTTGGTCAATCACTACTTCATTAGTATCTAATGAAGAATCAAAACAATGGCCTGCGGAAAGAATAAGTGCTTGTTGATTGGCATCAGGGGTTTCTGAACCGGCAATAAGTGTTGCGGTACACAGGCCACGACCGCTTAGTTTACCTACATGCTTAAATCGTTCAGCGCCCGGGTCCGTAGATTTTAATAGCGGAGCTTCGTTGCTGGTATTGTCTTGCAGATCAGCAATGTGCTCGTTGTTATTTTCGGGAAGCGCTTGTGCGGAACAACTTGCTGACACAATCCCTGTAATAAGTGTAGCTAAAAAGATTTTTCTCATGTTTTTACCTCATGTTGTTTACATTTTTGATCTTTCCATGTAATGGAAACAGACATTCAATGAAGAAAAAATTATCGCTAAGTATTTTTTAAAGATTTAATAAATCCTCTATATGAGTATTTAATGTTTACTAATTTATGAATTAATAGACAGTTTTTTTAGCGCATAAAATCATTCTATTGGATGCTTGTTATCCATAGCCAATAATAAATAACATAAAAATCAGTTGAACCGTTTTATATACTGCAATAGAGCTGTAACGATCAATATACCTGTTATCTTTCAAGTTACCTCTTTGTTGGCTGAACTTACTCACCCCAGTCACAGAGTTCTCTATGACATAGTTATCTATGTTATCTATGCTCCCGGGGATTCGCTCCCTTGCCGTCGCGATGCATCTTGAAATCTATTGGGTATATAAGGGTTTTTCTGATATTACAAATGATGGGTTGGTTAAATAGAATTTAAACTTGGAGGAATGTAAATTTATTAATCGTTACTTAAATTTCCATCCAGAGCATTTATTGAGGAATAATAAAAGTGTTAGTGGAATAATTCTAGTTCTGCTACGGTTAGTTTTAGTTCAGTTTGAAGGGTTTTTAAATAGTCAGTCGCAATGGTGGCTAAAATCCGATAAAAATCATTTTCTAGTTTGGTTGCTTGAACGCGTTTCAAGTAACGGTATACCCATAGTAGCAGGTGCTGTTCCGGTAATGTACGCGCCTCGGGTTTATGTCCTTGTTCCAAAATATAAATTAAAGCAAGTGGCGTGAGGCCGAGTTGATCTTCTGGGGAATGAGTAAATTGATTTGTTCTGACTGGGGGCATAATAAGAACAGGCACCAAGCATACGTAGAATCGTGGTATCTAATAATATCGGCAGTTCTTATTGTGATTGGGTTTATACAGTGATGTAAAAAGCAATTTTACGATAAACAGCATCATAAGCTGATGTGATATAGATAGATAGTTGATTATGATCAACGTTTAATCTGGTACTGTGTTGCTACTATCTTTGTTAGCAGATTGGCGATGATTTTTACTATAAAACGTATAAATTTATCGCCGAAAATAATCATTATCATCATTTTTTGATGTGAAAAATATATGTTTAATTTGCATCTTAATTAAATAAAGTTAATAAGGTTATTATGGTAAAAGTGAATATATCATTAGTTATCTAATAATTTAATAACTTAAAGAGTAGGCCACGTTAAAAATAAATAAGCTGCCGTCGGGTTAATATCGCACCTAATGGTGTGTGGGAAGGAGGTGAAAATCCTCCGCAGCCCCCGCTGCTGTGATGCTGACGACTCTGCTAATGCCACTGGTCGGAACGACTGGGAAGGAAGCGGAGAAGGATGATGCTGAGCCAGAAGACCGACCTGATAGGCAAGAGACATTAACTCCTTCGGTGGGAAGCGGGTTGTCATCCAAGTGGTGTGCGCAAGGCTGGCACGTCTTATCGACGCTCATTTTCCGATCGATATGTCGGGAATTTTTTATGCAATGGTCAGGCAGGAAAGCATTTGTTATCGCGGGTACTGGCAGTGGTTGTGGTAAAACTACCGTTACCCTCGGCATTTTACGCGCGCTGATGCTGCGAGGGTTGGCGGTTCAGCCGTTTAAAGTAGGGCCAGATTATCTGGATAGTGGCTGGCATAGCACCGTATGCGGTGTGGCATCCCATAATCTTGATGCGTTTATGCTGCCAACAGCGACTCTCAATGGTCTTTATAATCAGCATATGCGCTATGCTGATGTGGCGGTCATTGAAGGTGTGATGGGGCTGTATGATGGTTACGGTATTGACCCTAATTATTGCAGTAGTGCTGCAATGGCTAAGCAGTTGGGATGCCCGGTGATTTTGTTGGTAGATGGTAAGGCCGTATCCACTTCTGTAGCTGCAACTGTTTTAGGGTTCTGTCGTTTCGATCCTTCTCTGACGATCGCAGGAGTCATTGTTAATCGCGTCAATTCTGAAAATCATTTCGAACTGATCCGTTATGCCATTGAACATTATTGTGGTGTTCCGGTGCTGGGGCGTTTGCCGGTGATGAAGGATGTATCGTTGCCATCCCGTCATCTTGGCCTTATTCCTGCGCAGGAGCAGGTTGCTGATGATGCTCGTTGGCAGCGGTTGGCTCAACAGGTTGAAACCTATATCAACCTTGATCGTCTGTTAGCGCTTTGTGACTGTCCTATTTTACCGGAAGGTGAGGTCCCTCCATTACCTGATCCCGCGTTGGCTGATGGTTTGACGCTGGCATTAGCGGATGATGAAGCTTTTAACTTTTATTACCCAGATAATTTGGAAATGCTGGAACAGGCTGGTGTACAGATTCACCGTTTTAGTCCACTGCATGATCGCCGTTTGCCTGATTGCCAGATGATTTATCTTGGTGGCGGCTACCCTGAAATATATGCCGCTAAACTGGCCGCCAATAGTGCTATGCGGGAGGTTTTACAGGATGCTCATCACCGGCAGGTTCCGCTTTATGCTGAATGTGGTGGTCTGATGTACCTTGGTGAGTCATTGACCGACGGAGAGGGGAAACGCCACCAGATGACGGGCATTCTGCCAGGAGAGAGTCGGATGGGAACGCGGCTAATGCGCTTTGGTTACTGTCAGGCTCAAGCTCGTTGTGACACTTTACTGGCCAAAAAAGGCGAAATTTTGCGAGGGCATGAGTTTCACTATTCCGATTTTATCAGTTCGGTACCTTCGGTTTTTGACTGTACTAAATGGCGTGACGACATGGTGATACAGCAATGGGCCGGGGGATATCAGGTACAGCAAACTCTGGCCAGTTATCTTCATATCCATTTTGCTCAGCGTCCCGGTCTGCTGGATCGCTGGTTGGCACTTGCCAGGAGGCTGTTATGACCCTTGCTGCTTGGTTTGCTGCTTTCCTGCTCGATAGTTGGTTAGGTGATCCACCGCATTGGCCCCATCCCGTGCGGTGGATTGGCAAGCTGATCTCACTGGTACAACGGGCTATCCGGCACTGTTGTCACAGTGAACGTGCATTGAAGGTCGGTGGAGCGGGGTTGTGGATAGTGGTTGTCGGGCTGACTTGGCTGGTGAGTTGGGGATGCTTGTGGTTGATGAATTACATTCATCCTTGGATCGGTTGGTTGGCCGAAATATGGATGATTTACACTCTACTGGCTGGTCGTTGTCTGAGTGATGCGGCTATGGCGGTACATCGTGTCTTGCAGCGTGGTTCATTGGATGAAAGTCGCCAACAATTGTCGTGGATTGTTGGGCGGGATACGTCTCAATTGGATGTACCACAAATTACGCGTGCGGCGGTAGAGACGGTGGCGGAAAACAGCGTTGACGGTGTTATTGCCCCACTGTTTTTCCTGATGATTGGCGGAGCGCCGTTGGCAATGGCTTATAAAGCGGTCAATACCCTTGATTCTATGGTGGGATACAAAACGCCGGAATACCGCGCTATCGGGTATGTCTCCGCCCGTATGGATGATCTGGCGAACTGGCTGCCGGCGCGGTTGAGCTGGTTGTTACTGAGTGTAGCAGCTTGGTTTATTCAGGTTGATTTTCGTCAGGCGCTGCGTATTGGTTGGCGCGATCGTTATCAGCATGCCAGTCCTAACTGTGCCTGGCCGGAAGCGACGGTTGCTGGCGCGTTAGGTATCCGCCTTGGTGGTCCGAATTATTACTTTGGTGAACGGGTAGATAAACCTTGGATTGGTGATGAACGCCGTAAAATCGCGCTGACGGATATCCCGCTCAGTATCCATTTGATGATGGTAGCTTCGCAACTGGCTTTACTGTTGTTTGCTCTGTTGCGCTTACTGTTGGTCGGAATAGCTTAGAAAAGGGCAATGTTATGAATTACCTCCAGAAACCTCAGCAAATTGAACAGAATAGCTTCGCAATCATTGGCGACATTATTGCCCGTGAGCATCCTGATTATCGTTTTGTTGATGAGATGCAAGAAGCGGTAATTAAACGGGTGATCCACACTACTGCGGATTTTGATTGGCTGGATATTTTGTGGTTCTCGCCAGATGTGCTGGCCCACATGACTGAAGCATTGCGTCGAGGGTGCATTTTGTATACCGATACCACGATGGCTCAGTCCGGTATTAACAAAACGTTGTTACATCAGATGGGGTGTGAGAGTCGTTGTTATATCAGTGACCCGCGTGTAGTGGCGATAGCGAAAGCGCGGGGTATCACCCGCTCTATGGCAGCGGTGGATGTCGCACTGGATGAGGAAGGCGACAAAATATTCGTGTTCGGTAATGCGCCAACCGCGTTGTTCCGCTTGCTGGAAAGGCAGGCTTCACCCTTAGCGGTGGTTGGGGTACCTGTCGGATTTGTTGGCGCTGCGGAATCGAAAGCTGCGCTGATGCAAAGTGAATTGCCCTGTATTGCAGCCGCAGGCCGTAAAGGAGGTAGCAACGTCGCAGCGGCAATTATCAATGCCATTTTATACCGATTGCGGGAGGCGCCATGAGCGACACCATGCAATTGGATAGCATCTGGCATAACGGTAAACAGTATCGCAAAGGTTATACCACCGGTTCCTGTGCCACTGCCGCCGCTAAGGTTGCCGCATTGATGGTACTGCGCCAGCAAGTGATTGACCATGTTTCTATTGTTACGCCTTCTGGTGTGACACTGCGTCTTAATGTCGAACAACCCCTGATTGAGGGTCAGCAGGCTACTGCGGCTATTCGTAAAGATGGGGGTGATGATGTGGATGCGACCCACGGTATGTTGATTTTTGCCCGTGTCACCCTGTGCGACCACGGAGAGATCAATTTGCGTGGTGGCGAAGGTGTTGGCACGGTCACTCGCAAAGGTGTTGGGCTGCCAATAGGTAGTGCGGCCATTAACCGTACACCGCGCCAGACCATTGAAGCAGCCGTTCGGGAAGCGATTGGTCCTACGCGGGGGGCGGAAGTCGAAATTTTCGCACCGGAAGGTGAAGAGCGGGCAAAAAAAACTTACAACGGGCGATTAGGGATACTGGGTGGTATTTCCATCATTGGTACCACCGGTATCGTCACACCTATGTCGGAAGAGAGTTGGAAACGCTCATTAGCGCTAGAGCTGGAAATGAAACGTGCGGCGGGCGCTGAAAAGGTCATTCTGGTTCCTGGTAATCACGGTGAGCGTTTTGTACGTGAACAACTGGGGCTTGATGGTCAGCTGGTGGTAACCATGAGTAACTTCGTTGGTTACATGTTGCAGGAAGCAGTACGGCTTGGGTTCCGCCATATCATGTTAGTAGGACATCCCGGCAAGTTGGTGAAAGTAGCAGCCGGCATTTTTCATACCCACAGTCATATTGCTGATGGTCGCATGGAAACCTTAATTGCGTATCTGGCGCTGCTGGGCGCACCGCAGGCACTGCTGTTGGAGGTTAATCGTTGTGATACCACAGAAGCGGCTATGGAACTGATCGCAGAACAGGGTCTGCAAGCAGTTTATAACCGCATTGCTGAACGTATTTGCGAACGGATGAGTGAGATGTTGCGTTTTGCCGTTAACCCACCGCGTTGTGATGCCATTATGTTCTCCTTTGATAATCAGATATTAGGTACTAGCCGTCCATTGCATGACATTTTGGAGGAGATGAGATGATCACCGCAGTCGGTATTGGTCCCGGTGATACTGCGTATCTGTTACCGCAGGCACAACGTTATATCACTGAGGCGGAGGTATTGGTGGGTGGCAGGCGACATCTGGAGATATTTAGCGGCATAACTCATGAAACTCGCGTATTGGATGCGGATCTTGCCAGCTTAATTGTCTGGCTACAGAACAACAGCACTCGTCATATTGTGGTATTAGCGTCTGGTGATCCGCTGTTGTATGGCATCGGCAAACTATTATCTGAATATTTTACCGCAGATGATCTGCGCATTATTCCGGGTATCAGTTCAATTCAGTATCTATGTGCCAAAGCCGCGTTGGATATGAACGATATCTATCTGACCAGCGGTCATGGGCGTACCCCAGATTTTGATTGGCTTCTGCAACACGACAAAGTAGGGATGGTAACTGATGGGCGCGTAGGCCCGTGGGCAATTGCGCAGGCCATTATTCAACGTGGTCTGAATCGTACATTGATTATTGGTGAGAACCTCTCTTTGTCCAATGAGCGTATTCACCGCCTGCGGCCTGAAGCGGTGGCGACTAACTATGACATGAATGTGGTGGTGATCCTAAATGAGAGATGATGAATTTTTACGCGGCCAAAAAGTGCCGATGACTAAAGAGCCGGTACGTGCATTAGCACTGGAGCGGCTGGAGTTGATTAATGCCAAACAGTTGATTGATGTGGGGGCAGGTACAGGCAGTGTGGCGCTGGAGGCGGCTTTGCGATTTCCGGCGCTGACTGTCACTGCCATTGAGCGTAACCCGGCGGCATTAGCTTTGATAGGCGAGAATCGTCAGCGGTTGGGTTGTCATAATGTAGAAATCATTGCCGGAGAAGCGCCATTGGCATTGGAGGTCATGGCAGATGCGGTATTTATTGGTGGTAGTGGTGGACAATTGACGGCACTGATCGACTGGGCGCTGGATCACATGTACCCCGGTGGCCGTTTGGTACTGACTTTTATTTTACTGAATAATCTGAATGATGCATTGGCGCATTTGCGGACATGTCAAATCAGTAACTTGGAATGCATACAGCTACAGGCATCTACTCTGGCATCACTTGGCAGCGGTCACTATTTCAAACCGAATAATCCGGCTTATCTTATTTCCTGTTACAAGGAGGGGGGCTATGTCTGAGCATTTTGATCCCCGGAAAGTCTGGTTTGTGGGGGCCGGACCGGGTGACAAGGAATTGATCACCTTGAAAGGCTACCGTTTGTTGCAACAAGCGCAGGTGGTGATTTATGCCGGTTCGCTGATTAATACCGAACTGTTGGATTATTGTCCACCAGAGGCTGAATGCCATGACAGCGCCGGTCTGACACTGGAACAGATTGTTACATTGATGGTTGATGGCGTCCATGCAGGTAAATTGGTGGTTCGACTGCAAACTGGCGATCTCTCGTTGTATGGTTCTATTCGCGAGCAAGGAGAAGCTTTAACCGATGCGGGCATGGGTTTTGTCTCGGTGCCGGGCGTCAGTGCTTTTCTTGGCGCAGCAGCGCAGTTAGGAGTGGAATACACGGTACCGGAAGTGTCGCAAAGCCTGATCATTACCCGGATTGAGGGGCGTACACCGGTGCCACCGCTCGAACAGTTAGAATCCTTCGCTGCTCATCAAACTTCAATGGCTATCTACCTTTCTGTGCAGAAGATGGAACATGTGGCTGCGCGTCTTCAGGCCGGTGGTTACCCTGTCACAACGCCGGTTGCGGTGATATACAAAGCAACTTGGGCTGAAAGCTGTACTGTGCGCGGCACATTAGCAGATATCGCCGAAAAAGTACGCGAAGCAGGTATTCGTAAAACGGCTTTGATTTTGGTAGGGGCTTTCTTGGGAGAGGAATACCACAATTCCAGGCTCTACGATGCGGGGTTTAGCCATGAATATCGCCGGGCATGAGTCGATAGCTGTGTTCTGTTTGACGCCGGGCGGGGTCAGACTGGTACGTCGGCTGAAAACGCATCTTCCTCTGACCTGTTTTACCAGCGAAAAGTTGCTGGAGCCGGGGTTTATTCCTTTCAATGGCAGTTTTGGCGATACCTTACGCGAGGCATTTAAAAGCTATTCGGCGCTGGTGGTCGTGGCGGCTCTTGGGATCACGGTACGTATGATTGCGCCGCTGATAAACGACAAAATGCATGATCCCGCCGTGGTGGTGATTGATGAACAAGGTCAGCATGTCATTAGCCTGTTATCCGGTCATGTGGGTGGGGCAAATGCATTGACTTACTCTCTGGCGGAACTACTGGGGGCCGATCCGGTAATTACGACTGCCACGGATGTTAACGGGATGGCGGCACTGGATACCCTTGCCACTCAATTAGATGCCGATATGCAGGATTTTCGCCACGTGGTGAAGGTGATAAACCAAATGCTGGTCAGTGGTCAGAAAGTGGGGTTGTGGTGGGATGAACTACTGCTTAGTGAATGCGAGCACTGTGATACCCGAGGTTTTGTTCCGGTAGCCTGTTTGGATATGTTGCCGGAATTGGATGCATTGGTGTGTGTCACGTTGCGGGATTTGCTACCAGAATTGCCTTTGCCAGCCTACAAATTAGTGCCGAAACGTGTTGTGGCTGGGATCGGTTGTCGCCGGGATACACCGTTGCAAACACTGGTTGAGCTATTGCGGAAGCATATGTCAGAAAATCATTTTGACCTGATGGCCCTTCGCGCCATCGGTAGTGTTGTCATTAAAAAGGATGAACCAGCGCTGAATCAGCTTGCACAGCGTTGGCGTGTACCGTTTGAGTTATTCAGTGTTAATGAGCTAAGTCGCCATGAACAGCGTTTTCCCGCTTCCGATTTTGTGCGCCAGACGGTGGGAGTTGGCAGTGTTTCACAACCTGTCGCTTGGTTGATGAGTGAAGGAAAACTGGTTGGTCGGACCCTGCGTGAGCAGGGCGTCACTATCACTTTGGGGGTATCACAATCATGTTAACCGTAATTGGTATTGGACCAGGCAATGAATCCATGATGACACAGGAAGCCATTGCCGCGATCCGTGAAGCTGAAATTGTTGTTGGCTATAAAACCTACACCCATTTGGTCAAACATCTGACGATGGATAAAGAAGTGATTAAAACCGGTATGTGTAAGGAGATTGAGCGCTGTCAGACAGCAATTGATCTGGCTTTGTCCGGTCGCAAGGTGGCCTTAATCAGCAGTGGGGATGCGGGGATCTATGGTATGGCTGGTTTAGTGCTGGAGTTAGTTTGCCAGCAACAATGTGATCTTGAAGTTAAGTTAGTCGCGGGGATCACCGCCAGTATTGCCGCCGCATCGTTGTTAGGCGCGCCGTTGATGCATGATTTTTGTCATATCAGTTTAAGTGATCTGCTAACGCCGTGGCCGATGATTGAGAAACGTATTATTGCTGCCGCGCAAGCTGATTTTGTTATTTGTTTTTATAACCCACGCAGCCGTGGCCGTGAAGGGCATCTCGCCAAAGCATTTGAACTTATGCGTCCATGGAAAGCAGCCCAGACCCCAGTGGGGGTAGTGAAGGCTGCCGCACGTAAAAAACAAGATAAATGGATCACCACGTTTAGCGAGATGGATTTTTCACCCGTGGATATGACCAGTCTGGTCATCGTTGGCAATCAAACGACTTATTGCCGTGATGGACTGATGATCACACCACGAGGATATGAATTATGAATCCTCCGGCAGTCCATGTTTTTGGTGGTACCAGTGACGCCCGACTACTCTGTCGGGCATTAGACGCGGCAGGCGTGCGTTACCGTCTTTCGGTTGCTACTGATGCAGGGAGACAACTGGCGGGAGAAATTCGGGGGGATGTGGTGGTGGGGCGAATGGATACTGAGGCAATGATGCATTACTTTGATCAGCATAAAGTACGTTGGGTGATTGATGCTTCTCATCCTTATGCGGAAGCGCTCAGTCAAAACGTGATTACCGCCTGTCGTCGCTTGTCGTTGAAGCTCACCCGTTATCAACGCCCTAGTGAGATTGATTTACTCAATCACCCGTTGTTGCACAAAGCCGATAGTGTGGAAGCGGCTTGTGACATTGCCCGGACACTAGGGCAGCGAATTTTGCTAACCACCGGCAGCAAGCAACTGGCGCTATATCAGCGTTTACTACCGGAAAAAACCTTGTTGGTACGGGTACTGCCAACGGCGGAGGTACTGGTTCAGTGTGAGGCTTTGGGGCTAGGTGTTGATCATATTATTGCCTTGCGCGGCCCGTTTACCGCTGAATTCAATCATGCACTGTATGAATTTTGCCATCCCGATGTGGTGATCACCAAAGAATCCGGTGCAGAAGGGGGATATCAGCAGAAAGTGGCTCCTTGTCTGGCACTTAATATCCCCTGCATTGTGGTATGCCGTCCAGCTTCGTCTTTACAGCATGATGAAGGAGAGCGGGTTAGCTCATTGGATGAATTTGTCCAGCACCTGATTCACTGGCAAGAACAACGAGGGCAATAAAACGAGGGCAATAAAATGAAAAAAGCACTGCTAATTATCAGTTTTGGAACTAGCTATCAGCAAACCCGGCAAAAGAATATTGAGGCTTGTGAACAACAACTGGCGGCTGCTTACAATGATCGTGATTTGTATCGTGCGTTCACCTCTGAAATGATCATTCGTAAATTGCAAAAGCGTGATGGTTTACAGATAGATAACCCACGGCAGGCGCTGGAGCGTTTAGTCAATGAAGGTTATCAGGATGTGGCTATTCAGTCCCTTCACGTCATCAACGGTGACGAATATGAAAAGATTGTCAGCGAAGTGCGTACCTTTAATGGTCATTTTCAACGTTTAGTTGTTGGTACACCGTTACTTAACAGCTTTGCTGATTATCAACAACTGCTTGTTGCCCTGAAAAGTCAAATCCCCCCGCTGGCGGCGGATGAGCGTGTAGTGTTTATGGGGCATGGTGCAACCCATCATGCTTTTTCTGCCTACGCGTGTCTTGATCACCTGATGAGTTCACATAATTTCCCGGCATTAGTTGGTGCGGTGGAAAGCTACCCGGAAATCGATAATATCATCATCCGCTTGCGGCGGCAGGCGGTGCGTAAAGTACATTTGATGCCATTAATGCTGGTGGCTGGCGACCATGCGATTAACGATATGGCATCAGACGAGCCGGATTCATGGCGTTCTCAATTGGAAGCGGTTGGGATCAAAACCCAATCTTGGTTACAGGGATTAGGTGAAAATCCGTTGATTCGCCAGATGTTCGTTCAACACCTGGCCGATGCGTTACAGGTAGATCAACAGGAGGTGGTGTGATGGAAGGAAAACTTTATGCTATGGGCGTTGGCCCTGGTGCCAGTGATTTGATTACTGTTCGGGCTGCCCGGATACTTTCCCGCCTTGATGTGCTTTATGCACCTGCCGGGCGTAAAGAGGGTGACAGTTTGGCGCTTTCCATCGTGCGTGAATACCTCTCATCACACACTGAAATTCGCACTTGTCACTTCCCGATGAGCAGTAACGACGAAGAAAAACAAGTTGTATGGGATGAAGTGGCGCAACAACTGAAAGATGAAGTGATGAAAGGGCGGCAGGTGGGGTTTATCACGCTTGGTGATGCCATGCTGTTCAGTACCTGGGTCTTTTTATTGGCACGCATTGGTCGGCAAGAGTGGTTGGAAATTATCCCAGGTATCACCTCTTTTGCGGCGATTGCAGCGCGTACTGTATTACCGCTGGCAATGGAACAGCAATCAATGGCAGTCATGTCCTGTACTGCGCCGGAAGCCGAGTTGGAACAGGCACTGCAAAACCATGATTGTGTGGTGCTGATGAAAGTTTATGGCCGTTTTGCCATGGTGTGTACGTTGTTGGCTCGTTTGAATTTGTTTGAACATGCCCTGTTGATGGCAGATGCCTCATTGCCAGGTGAACAGTGCTGGCGCCGCTTGGATCAAGTGGCGATTGATCAGAAATTACCTTATTTCTCCACCATCTTAGTGAACAAACAGTGGCGTACTGGGGAGTAAATAATAAGAGAGGTCGCATTATGGGTTTATCTTTAATGTTGCAGGGTACGGCATCTGATGTTGGGAAGAGCGTATTAGTTGCGGGATTATGTCGTATCTTTGTTCAAGATGGTTACCGCTGTGCACCGTTCAAATCACAGAACATGGCGCTGAATTCTGGTATCACTATTAATGGTGAAGAAATGGGAAGGGCGCAGATTTTTCAGGCAGAAGCGGCGGGTATCGAGCCTGATGTACGGATGAACCCGGTATTGCTTAAACCGACCAGCGACCGCAAGGCTCAGGTTGTGCTAATGGGAAAAGTCGCCTGTAGCATGAATGCGGTGGAGTATCACCAATATAAACCCCATTTGCAGCAACAAATCAGAGAAGTTTTTCATAGTCTGGCTCGTGAATATGACGTGATTGTGCTGGAAGGGGCTGGCAGTCCAGCGGAGATCAATTTGCGCGATCGAGACATTGTCAACATGGGAATGGCGGAAATGGTGGATGCGCCTGTGCTATTGGTCGCGGATATCGATCGAGGTGGGGTATTCGCTGCCATCTACGGTACGCTGGCACTGTTGCGCCCAGAGGAAAAAGCGCGGGTAAAAGGGGTAATCATCAACAAATTTCGTGGTGATATTAGCTTACTCCAGCCGGGTCTTGAACAGATTGAAGCCTTAACCGGAGTACCGGTGTTAGGGGTGATGCCTTGGTTGGATATCGATCTGGAAGATGAAGACGGTGTAGCGCTGCAAACCGGCAAATATGCGGATGCCGCAGAAAAGGAGTTGGATATTGCGGTGATTCGTTTACCTCATATTGCCAATTTTACTGATTTTAATGCACTGGCGGTGCAACCGGATGTTCGCTTGCGTTATGTGACTCAACCATCGGCGTTGCAGTCGTCGGATCTGATCATTTTGCCCGGTAGCAAAAACACATTGGGAGATTTGCAATGGTTGCGGCAGAACGGGTTAGCGGATGCTTTGCTGACAGCGCATCAAGCAGGTATTCCTGTTATCGGTATTTGTGGTGGTTATCAAATGTTAGGGAGGTGGATTATCGATGGCGTGGAATCGGGTATTGAACGGATGGATGGCCTTGGATTGCTGGATATGGAAACCCGGTTTGATCATGAAAAAGTGACAACCAGAGTAAACGGTCGTTGTTGGTCTGGGTTATCGGGTTTGCTGTCAGATTGCATTGAGCAGCCTATCCGAGGTTATGAGATTCATATGGGCAGCTCGTTACTGGGGACAGATGCGACACCATTTGCCTGTATTACTGATCGTAACGGCCATTCAGGCAATTGGTTTGATGGTGCCGTTAATCGAGATGGCAGTGTGATGGGAAGTTATATTCATGGCTTGTTTGATAGTGCTAACTTTACCCGTGCTCTGCTTAATGCTTTACGTCAACGTAAAGGGCTGATGGCTTATCAAGGTGATACATTGGATTACGCTCACTACAAACAAACACAGTTTGATCGTCTGGCGAAAGCTATGCGTAAGCACTTGGATATAGAACGGATTTATCAGTGTATGAAAACCCATCAACAAGGTTCGGCGCTGTGATTCTGATTACCGGCGGCGCTCGCAGTGGTAAAAGTTTGCTGGCGGAGAAATTGGCGGCACAAGCGAGTAAGCAAGTGTTTTATATTGCGACTTCTGTGGTGACAGACAGTGAAATGGCTGAGCGAATACGTTTGCACCGCGAAAACCGGCCTTCCCATTGGCGCACATGGGAAGGCTATCACGATCTTGGCGCAGTCATCATGACACAAACCCAGCCGGGGGAAGCTGTCATTCTTGAATGTATTACCACACTGATTACCAACTTATTATTTGATCTGGCAGGAGAAACACCACCGGAACACATGGATTTTGCGGTATTAGAGATAGGGATTCAGCAGCAAATTAGTGATCTATTAGCGGCTTGTGCCTGCATGACGTCTCCGATATATCTGGTGACTAACGAATTGGGCATGGGCATTGTGCCGGAGAACCGTTTGGCCCGTCATTTCTGCGACATAGCTGGAAGAGTTAACCAGCGGCTGGCGGCGGCGGCCAGTGAAGTATTTATGATGGTATCGGGGATTGAGGTAAAAATTAAGTGAATCTGCGTCTTTTTCTCGCCACCTTACAGTTTATGACGCGTATCCCAGTACCGTCGCGTTGGACGCAAGGATTGGAAATGGATCAATACGTGCGTGGTATTGTGAGTTTCCCATTGGTTGGATTGATTGTCGGTCTGCTTGCTGCTGCTCTTTTTACCCTGCTTGCACCTTGGTGTGGTATGCCATTGGCGGCATTAGGTTACGTATTAGCCTTGGCATTGCTCACGGGGGCATTTCATCTTGATGGTTTAGCGGATACCTGTGATGGCGTGTTTTCAGCTCGTAAGCGGGAAAGAATGCTGGAAATCATGCGTGATAGCCGTTTAGGAACCAATGGTGGATTGGCGTTGATCTTCCTTATTTTGGCGAAAGTGCTGGTGGTAAGCGAATTAGCATTGCGTGATGCGCCTATGTTAATGACCTTGGCGGCTGCATCAGTGGCAGGCCGGAGCGCAATTGTACTGTTAATGTATCGTCAACGTTGTGCCCGTGAAGGCGCTGGATTGGGAAATCTTTATATTGGCCGGGTTAATGGGAATCAGACATTGTTGACGCTGTTAGTTGGCGTGGTGTTGATTGCCCTGTTGACGCAATGGTCTGGTGTGTTGGCATGGGCAATCACGCTATTGGTTATTGGGTTGCTGGCGGTGTATCTGCACCGCCGTTTAGGCGGTCAGACCGGTGATACCCTTGGCGCGTCTGTGGAAGTCGGGGAGTTGGTGTTTTTACTGGCGTTACTGTGAGTAACTTTCTAACAGAATGCCCAACTCCCTATTCTAGTGCCAGGCATTAGCTAGCCGAGAGAATAACAGTAATAGGCGTGTAATGCTTACGGGCGGAAATCTGACGACTTTCCCAGCGATCATGAGCCGCCTGAATATTAATCCAAAAGTCCTCGTCCGTTTCAAATAAACCAGCCAATTGTGTCGCTTCTTCAACAGACAGGCGGCGGGAATGATTTACGATCTGACTGATAACCTTACGAGAAATACCCATAGCATTCGCCAATTGTTGCTGTGTTATTCCTAAAGGTTTTAAAAACTCTTCAGTTAACATCTCGCCTACAGTGGTAGGTTCTGCTGTTCTGGTATCCATAAAGCCTCCTTAGTATTTATGCGGGTCAAGGTAAAGATCATAAGCATGGCCATCACGCCAGCGAAAAATGAGCCTCCATTGAATAGATACGCGAATGCTAGACCATCCATCCAAGTTTCCTGAAAGGCGCTCATAGTTATTACTGCGTGGAGAAAACAGAGATTTCTCTGTAGTAGAAGCTTCCAGAAGAGAAAGCTTTCTACGTAAAGGATTAATGATAGTAGCGGGTATGTCTCCCCCTCGAATGCTGTCAAAATAGAACCGTGCCAATGAGCCTGTTTCTCCGTCCTTAAAACTACCAATCATTGGCCTTTCCTCTAGCTTGTTCTCGATAAAAAGAATTGTACCCAAAATAGAGGCATAGTGAAACCAAAAAGGAACGACATATCCCTAAAGAGCACATGATACGCAGGATTTAAAAAAACAAAATAGTATTTCTACACGGGTAAGTAGTGACATTAGTTCATGTCATTTGTGCTGATGAGGTTGTAGAACAAGATCTATATATTCCCCATCTTCATGCGAGAAACCATCAAAGATGGGAATTTTGAAAGATGAAGGGTATATATGTCTCTGAATCAGCTGTTCTTAAACATATCTCAGATTGAGTAACGATAATGCGACTATTTTTGGTTCGGCATGGTCAGACGGCAGCGAATTTGAACGGTGTTTTCTGTGGTATGACGGATATAGCGTTGACTAAAACGGGGATAAATCAGGCCCGGCAAGTTGCTCACTATTTATCGGCAGTAAAATTTTCGCAAGCGACAAGCAGCGCGCTATGGCGGGCGCGTCATACTGCGGAGATTATTCTGGCAGATAGCTCATTATCAGCTAGCATTGATGAGCAACTTAATGAAATGGATTTTGGTGAGTGGGAAATGCGCCATCACCGTAATTTGCAGCATGAAGATGCAGAAGCGTGGGCTGCCTGGTTAGCAGACTGGCAACAGGCATCTCCTACCGGCGGTGAAACTTTTTCGTCGTTTGCCGCACGTATAGAAAATGTGGTGCAACGACTGCTGACACAAGAAAGTCAGGCTAATCAGCTATTAGTTGCCCATCAGGGAGTACTGAGCCTGCTATTGGCACGTTTGTTAACGATGCCGCCTTCTGCCATGTGGCATTTTCATTTTGAACAGGGAACATACAGTGTAGTGGAAATCCATCGTGGATTTGCCACTCTGCGTACATTTAACAACCAGTCTGGTTGGCAACCTGAGATGCGGGAATAACACCATGCAAACATTTTCATCGATCCTGAATGCTATTATGCCGCTGGATAATATTGCTATGGCGCGCACGGCTACCCGATTGGATGGGCTGGTTAAACCAACGGGCAGTTTCGGACGTCTGGAACATTTGGCAATTCAACTTGCGGGCATGCGGGGATTATCGGGCCATCATATTGATCGTAAGCAGATCATTGTGATGGTTGCGGATCATGGGGTGTATGACGAAGGAGTGACGATATCTCCCAAGCCGGTAACCGCTATTCATGCGCAGAATATGATGAAAGGGATCACGGGTGTTTGCGTGTTGGCAGCAAATGCGGGCGCAGAGGTGAAAGTGGTCGATGTGGGCATTGACAGTGATCCGCTGCCGGGACTGGTGAATATGAAGATGGGGCGTGGCAGTGGCAATATTGCTCATGGACCGGCCATGAGCTGCCAGCAAGCCGAAGATCTGTTGTTGGCAGCGGCACGCCTGACGCTGGAACAGGTTGCGACTGGCGTGAAACTGTTTGGTGTGGGTGAATTGGGTATGGCAAACACCACACCGGCGGCGGCTGTAGTCAGCGTTTTTACGGACAGCGATCCACAACAGATCGTAGGAATGGGAGCTAATTTCCCCAGAGAACGCTTGCATCACAAAGTGGCGGTTGTGCGACAGGCGATTGGCGTCAATCGACCTGATGCTAGCAACAGTATTGATGTATTGGCAAAGGTCGGTGGTTATGATTTGGTGGGTATGGCCGGCGTGATACTTGGCGCGGCCTCTGCTGGACTGCCGGTGATTCTGGATGGTTTTCCTTCTTACGCGGCGGCGCTGGCCGCTTGTCGTATTGCTCCTGATGTGCGCCATTACCTGATTCCTTCGCATTTATCGTCAGAGAAAGGTTCAATTATTGCGTTGCAGCACTTGCAATTAGAGCCTTATTTGCATTTGGGAATGCGTTTGGGGGAGGGGAGTGGCGCTGCGTTGGCTATGCATTTGGTGGATGCGGCTTGTGCTATGTATAACAATATGGGACTGCTGGCTGAAAGTAATATTGTGTTGCCGTTTTAATTGTCAGGAGTTTCGCGTGAAAGTCCAGTTCGTTCGGAGACCAGTGACATATCGCCACATGCTTCAACAACATGGCGAAGTGCTAATAAAAAGCCAGTTTCTCCGCCCTCTTCATCAAGTTCTTCAAAAGCAGTGTGAAAGTATATTTCAGCGAACTTAGGGTCTTTACGGAGCATTTCAATGACTGCTTCATCGTGACTGCGTGATCTACTCATGGTTTCCTCTGTTGGTAATCTCGCCAAGACTCAATTGCTTTCTACTCTGTTCACTCGGGTTGTGATGCGGGCTTTAGCTTGAATATCAAAGAATAATTACTTATCCCAATAATACTTTATTGTTAAATAGCCATTTTTATATGAGTTCATTGTTCTTGGGTGATAATTTTAAGAATTCAAGTAAATATATATCGTAATATTTTCTAGCCAATGGTTTCATTATACGTAGCTACCTTTGGTTAAGAAATATCTCAATATTGATTTAAGTTAAATATCTCAAGGTATTAAATTATGCTTATAACCCTAAATGGTTGGATTGATTTTTATTGTCATGAGATTTATCACGTTTTTTGCGAATAAAATCAATATATAATTATATTTGTCATTAATGTAATATATATTTATGTTTTTGAATATTGACTAACTAATGGTTTTTTTATGGCGAATATAATATATGTGGAAATTAAGGGTGATAAACAAGGATTAATATCACAAGGATGTTCAACGGTTGATTCTATTGGTAACACATGTCAGATTGGTCATGAAGATCATATCTTTGTTTATGAATTAACATCGAATATAACCAGAAGTCAGAATGTTAATCATCAGCCGGTTGAAATAAGAAAGCCAATAGATAAATCATCTCCTCTTTTGGGCGTAGCGATAACCAATAAAGAATCGCTACAATGTATTTTTTATTTTTACAGAACATCAAGTAAAGGTGGTTTAGAGCTTTATTATAAGATAAAACTCACTGGCGCATATATATGTGGATTGAATGGTTTTTATCCAAATTCATCTACGCATAATGAGTGTCAGCCTCAGGAAAGTTTATCTTTAATGTATCAGTCAATCACGTGGGAACATGTTATGTCTGGCACAAGTGCATATAGCATATGGGCAGATAACGTTTATTGAGGTTTTTATGAAAGGGATATCTCATCTCTCTTATGATTTAAATAATTACGCTTCGTCGTTGAAGCGTAAAGCACATTTGGCTGCTACCTTTTTTATAGAGGATAGCCAATTGAGAATGTCATATTTAAAAGAAATTGATGATTTTGTTAATATAAAAACACGTGAATTTAAAAACACATTTGATGTAAATGAAAAAAAGAGATTGGTTTATGAAGTAAAAGATGAATATGAAGTAACGGAAAAAGAATATCAGGTTTTAAGACGTAAGGATTATACCAAATATATTATAACCGATATATTTGAAGATCAGGGCGTGGTTAAATATGCAAAAATAGGTGCCGGCGTTGTTGCTGGTGGTGTTCAGACAGCTACTGGTTTTGCTGTAATTCATTCAGGGAGAATTGTAAGATCTAAAAGGGTTCAATCAATAGGGGCTGTTTTAGTGGCTCATGGAGTTAATATTACTTATGAGTCTATTACTCCGATTATTTATGAGCATCAAGATATAGGTTGGCTTAGGAAAGGTTATCGATATGTCTCTAATGCTTTAAATTATGATGATGATGTAGCTGATGTTGCTTATAGTTCGGTTGATTTTGCGTTAAGTTTATATGGAACATATGGGATGCTCAAGCTTAAACCGGTTAAATCCAAGAATAATATATCAGGAGGCTATTCTGTCAAGCCTGGGACAGGAAAATTGTTCAGATATATTAATTCGGATCTTGCCAGAAAATGGCAGTTAACATCAAAGCCTATGTTAACCATTCAGTTATCAGGTAGTGGATATAAATTCAAACTTTTGCTAGATGACATAAATAAACTTCATAACGATTGAAATTTATTTTTTATTTTAAAGCGAATATAGAATATTGCTAATTTTAATCCTGTGATAGGATTGCATTTAACAGAGAAGCTATAATAAATTAAGGAAAAAATTGTAAAGAATAGGTAGATAGATGTCATTAATGGAATTCCATATGCCATATCACTGAAAAACATACCTGTTATCATAAATAAGCAAATTGGAGTCAAATATATCAATGGTATAGCGATGTATTCAGCTATAAGTAATAGATAATGACAAAAGCAATCTGTTTTACTTTGGTATTTATCATAAACATCAGGGTCATCTTTATATAGCATAATAAAGTTTCTCTTCATCTTAAGTAATTCTTTTAAGGTGAAGCCACTATTTAATATTGATTTTCTTAAGTCAGTTAGGTTCATTTATTTAAACTCGATTTTATTTGGTTTTATAATTGGTTATTTTAATCCTATTTTATTAATGAGCGCAAGGGTTAAATTTATTTTTTATTTTAAAACGAATATAGAAAATTAACAATTTTGAGCCTGTGATTAAATTACAGCGAACGGAAAGGC
>NZ_LJCS01000056.1:0-30534 GCF_001280945.1 Photorhabdus heterorhabditis
TTGCCAGAAAACCCTATCGTAAACGCTATGGTCGCTATGAAAAAAGAGGCAAAATTAAAAATCGGGTCAGTATTGATGTTCGACCAGAAGTCGTTGATAAAAAAGAACGTATTGGCGACTGGGAAGGAGATACGATAATAGGGAAAGATAAAAAAAGTGTCTTATTAACATTGGTTGACCGCAAGACGCTGTATACAATAATCGTTAAACTTGATAGCAAGCAGGCATCAGAAGTCGCGAAAGCGGCAGTGAAAGTATTATACCCGTTAAAACAAAAGGTTAAGACCATCACGTTCGACAACGGTTTGGAGTTCGCAGATCATGAAATCATCGGTGAAGAATTAGAAACCCAAATTTACTTTGCTCACCCTTATTCGCCTTGGGAAAGAGGGATCAATGAGAATATCAATGGGTTAATCAGACAATACTTTCCAAAGGGAACCAATTTTAATGAAATCTCTGATCAGGAAATCAATTTTGTGGTAAACCGATTAAATAATCGCCCTCGAAAAACACGGGGTGGGAAAACACCGAATGAATTATTTAAAGGAATGCGAACATGTTTACTTCCAGATTAACGATGTTGCACTTATTATGTGAATCCAAGATTTTCTTTTAAATAAAGATTACATTGCCTGTCAATCTATACCGGCGTTATGCATCCAAGATTTTGTTTTCAATAATAATGACAAAAACTTTCCGAGTATTCTGGAGAGTGACAGAATTCATAGAGTCATAGAATCACAACATACACATAATAATAAATTATCCCGAGAGTTCAATAGAGCAAAAAGTCAATTTATCGATTTTATTTTCAACAGGATAATTGAAAGAAAAATCACATTCAATAAAGATTGAAAATAAACCATACTTACATCATAGTGAGCATGGTTTATATATTTTTATTAAGAAATCCGATACCACCCCATTAATGTAATATATGCATTAACAATAGAGAAATTGCGTCCACTACCAACACTGGACGTATTACCGCTAAAACTGTGACTATGTGCACCAATGTTTATACTGTGGCTATGCCCCCCGGCACTTGCAGTTTGCGAGGTAAAAGGATTGGTTCCTTCACCAACAGGTATTATGCTACTGCCAAAACTTCTTCCCGTAGGTATTCCGTGTGAATGTTCCCCACCCCAACTAGTAGTTTTAGTACCATAATCAAAACCAGACGTATTACCCGAAATACTGTGACTATGTGCGGGTAAGTTATCTATTGTCAGGGTAATTGTATCGCTACCACCAGAAGTCAAGACATTCGAACCATTAGTAGCAGCTAAACGAATGGTTCTATTTTCACCTATATATTTCCATGTTGTCCCGGTAAATATATTGTTCGGGTTTTTATTCTGTGCAAACCACAACACTATACCGATAGGATATAAGACATCGATAGATACCGCATTAGCTAACATATCAGTCACTGCTTTTTGGCTCATTATCTGATTAATGCTTTGCCCTGTAGTCTGCACAATAGCTGATTTCGGCACCGTACTTTTCGCCAAATTCATCGTTTCCACTAAACCAAGGTTTTTTATAAACTCACTTTTATTAGGGATATCTGCACCGTTTTGGTTTTTTGCCAGTCTATTGTTGGCATTATTATTTGCACTCGTTGCATTGTTGTTTGCATTTGTCGCGTTAGTGTTAGCGCCGTCAATCGATTTATTTAACTCATTCCATACGGTATGCATTAATGATGAGGTCGGTACCGTATTCCCCGCATCAGCAATTTGATTACTTAACCGCACTATCCCCTTTTCAGTCAACGATGCATCAGGAACACCACTTAATTTTCCCTCTGCGATTTTTCTAACGTCATGCACAGCTTTAGGCGTTGCCGCCTGATCTTCTCTGTCAGAATTTGTCGCGCTGTTGAGCTGCGATATGCCTTTCTGCGTAAGCGAAGCAGCCGGGATTTCCGTGGTAATTTTTTGTTTTAATGCCAAGTCTAACTGTTGGGTGAGTTTCTCTAAATCACCATCATCAATAACATCCTCCCCCGTTTTTTCTGCAATATATTTCCCAATTACCGCAGCAATGATTGAGGATTGCCGCCAAACTTTATTTAATCGCTCACTTCTGGCAATGCCCGATTTAAATCCCTCTTCAATAAAATCAGAATTTTCATATTCTTCTTGTGATAAAGTATTCGCGTTTTCACCCGTCGCAAATGCCTTAAAATCATTTTTCGCCATTTCTAACCCTCCACTATATGGTAATTAACCGTTATTCCCATAGGTTTAATCGAGAGATAACCCTGATGGATGATTTCCTTAGTGATGCTACTAATTACTTTACCTCTTACCGTTACGGTAAATGACATATCCAAGTTATCTTCAAAAGATATAGATATGTTGTTATGTGAGTGAATAAAACTCAGGATGTTATTAAGTGATTCAGCCGTTCCATCCCAGTTGTTTGCGCCTATTTTAGCTTTGATTACTATTCGATAATTATCATCATCCAACTTGACATAACTTTTATCACTATCAAACCGCCCTTTCCATTTGCCACTATCAAATCCCAATTCAGGAATATCAAAGGAGAAGTAGTAGTATTCAATCGGGGTTTGAATCATTCGATTTCTTTCTACCCATTCTCCAATGATATCAAGCTGTTTGCCCTCCGCTTTATCAAGGTCAAAACTGCTAATCAGTAAATCAGCAGTGGACGCATTCCAGTTAAAAATATCGGTAACAGCTTCAAGCATTCTGACATATCGTTCACCTTCCATATGGTAAGACGGAATCAGCTTCATATATTTATTCATTCGAGCACCGTCACTATTTTAATATTTTCAGGTGAACAGGTCGGCGCTTCATTAAAGGCTATATTGATGTTCGCTACTCCTGTTGTTGATGCTGATTTACCTGCCACCACAGATAATACTTCATATGTCTGACTGCCGTTTTTATTACATAAGTTTGCCGGTACAAATAAACGAGTAACATATATCCCATCACCAATATAAAGTGAGTTGATATAGTTAGATACCTCTGTCCGAATATTATTTCCAATATCCGATGTGTATCCAATAAAAGGTTTAATCTGAATTTCAATATAAATTGGTACCAGCGTTGGACGATAGAAGTTAATCGTTTTTTTATTGCCAGTGTTATCCGTGACAATTTCAGAGGTGGTGCCAAATGTCGGTATGCCCGGCGTTTTCTTTATCAAAATAGTTTGAGCAATTTCTTTCGAGTCTCCTCCATCAATGACAATCGCAATACTGTGCGCAGGTATACCGTTCTTATCGGTTTCATCCGTGTCGTTGTCATATCCCTGATAACGTGAAACACCATGCAGATTAGCAATAGCGCCAATAAGTCCATCCATAATGGTTTTCGAAGGTAATGCAACTGAAACTGCTTGCCGGATTCTCAGTTCTGCATCGGTTTCAACTCCCCGACCCAGTGTAGCAGCAACAGGGTTTGTCACTGTTTGCCAGCCCAATGTTGGTGTAGCAATCTGATTAATCGTGTGAGGCAGTGCGCCAATAGCGCCTGTTTTTTGACACACAGCCGTTACAATAGCCTGCCCGTGCATGTCTATAGTGACTTCATCCGGTAGTGACCAGGTGTTTCCTATATCATCCCGAATAGAAGCATTGCGAATAACAGTACCCGCCCGGCCAGTTATTAAAACATCTACAGTCGAGTTACTGGGGCTTTTTCTGGTAATACCGTTGATTTTGACATTACGAGAAAGCCCCTCACCTACCGCGGTTGCTGGGCTGAATGAGTTATAAGAAGCAATGATTGCGTTATTACAACCATGAACCACATAAGCAATCAACGATAGAAAAACACCGTCTTTGCTGTCAGATTCAATGTAAATATCTTCTCCGTAGATATCTCTAAATATTGTCTTCCAGCCATTTAAAATGGTTTGATAATCAGGGGCATTGATCCCGTTTTTATTAATGGCAGGTAACATTGTGTTGATAATATTTTCATACATCAGCCGTTACTCCTGTCTGTCCATAAATCGTGTCAATCGTGACTGTAATGGTGATTTTTCTTGTGTTGGGGTTTCTTTCACTGCGGTAGTGGATAATGTTTGATACACCAAGTGTTTGCAGTATTCTCTGTCTGATGACCAGGTCATAAAAACCCGATGTGCCTTTACCTAATACTTTGTCGTAATCAGTTCCCTCTTGGTTATCAAGAAACCATTCACCACTACGCAGCATCAAACGTGTTTTCACTGCCTGTGCAACCGCCTCCGGTGAATTGATAAGAAAACCCGCTTCACCACGACCAAATATATAGTCGTTGTCAATTTCTCTTCTGTATCTCATTGGGGTTTCCCCGTGTTGCTTCCACCCGATTGCACACCGCTATGGACATGGTTTTTAAGGCTAATCCCCGCTGCTGTCACATCGTTGCTCACAGTAACTGGGCCTTGCATGGTTGCAATACCACCACCAGCCCCCATTCCCTGCGATAAGTTGCCGTTAATAGTGACGTTGCCGTTCAGGATGATTTCAGGTGAGGTAATTTCGGTACCACCATTTGCAGTGGCAGTGAGTTTTGCCGGTGTGATAACCGTGATGTTATGGCTACCAGGATCAAGCTCGATATAAGCCGCACCATCATCACTCCTCAGCTGGACGCTACTTGTGCTAATGCCAGCTATTTTTTGTTGCTGTGATTGTGGGCCAATAAGCGCAAATCCATCGGATAGGTTGTGCTGCCGGGGATCTACCGGCTCTTGTACGCCACCCGATTGCCACCAGTAATCAATGCAACGATCAGCAAACACGACCAGGCATTCATCACCCGCTTTTACCGGAAATGTTAGCGTCACTCCACCACCCCTTGGGAATATAACGGGGACATCCACCAACAGCGGTAAGGATACTGATTCAAGATCCCCATCTTTTTTCCTGATTTTCCATCTGATAGCCGGTTGTGCTGTAACAGTTACCGCATCAGCATCAAATGATTGAATAATACAGGGCAGAGAGACATACAATCCGGCGCTAATCATTTCTTGCATAGAAAAAAAGACCGCTTCCGGTCTATTTAGTCGTTCATCAGTATTTATCATCAGTTGTCTGCCTTACCTTTGTTGCCAGTTGATTGATTCAGCAGGGTGTGATCGCTCTTAGCGATACACATCATTTTCATGTACCACTCGGTTTCGCGGGTGTCGCCGGAATAATTTATATTGAAGACAATGTAATCACCGTCAGAATCCAATGCTGCCGGTTGTTCTTTTGAATCCTTATGTACAGTAGAGGGATCAACCGGTGTGATTGAGCGGTTATCCAATCTAATCAATGTACCTGGACGGATATTCGGATTAATTAAGCACGTAACGTTAATACCTGAGCCGATAGTCTGTTCAGGCATACCAATCAGACCCGTTTTTAATGTGAGTACAACGGCTTCAGTTAAGTATTTATTTTTAGGCACAATATGTAACTGGTTATCTTCATAGCGCCAGTTAGCATCACATTGTTTTGCCAAGTCAGAGACTGCATTACGGTGCATACCAAAAAGCACTTTTCCTCTGGGTGAGGCTGACATTCTGAATTCAGGGCGCAAGCCAGCCGTAATGCCATATTTGGCAATATCACGCATCAGTAAGTGATCTAAATCTGCTTGTGAATATCCAGCCGCAATGGTGGTATTCACTGTCGCGTAATTGTGTGGTTCATCTCCGTCTGCCGCCTGAATAACAACACAAGTATCCGTTGGGCTATCTCTCTTTACATGGGTGTACTGGATTTGACCTGAAAATATTTGTCCTGAGTTCCCTTTGTAGCCCGCCACAAATTTAATCGTTTTAAACTCATTTTTGCGTAATTTATTACTGGTTGCGTCATTAAGGTTATATATTGTAAAAATGCCTGTAGCAGGATAGGAAGATTCCGTTATTTTAATATCAAATATGATTTTCAGGTTTGATAAATCTACTTTTTCGCCCTTTTCGTCGAAAACGATAAGGTGACATTCTCTTATCCATTGTTTTGACATAATTCACCTAATTAACAGGAACAAAAAAACCGCAATTAAGCGGGTATGCGTAACAAGTCATTGAACATTAAAGATTACAGGTTCACAAATAGCAAAATAAACAACCCCCTAAAATTCACGCTTATTTTCTTCATGTTAATTTGTTACAAAATATAATTTATCCTCTTTACCAAGATTATTCCTGAAAGGTTTTTCCTGGTTTATATCACCATAAAAAATTAATGAACCGTTAAAACCAAGATGACGATATTGTTCAAGCAAGTTAATCCCAAATACTAGCGGTAAGCCAGTGACTATTGGCTCACTGTCCGGCGTCATGATATCCAGAATCCAACCCGCAATATCACGCCAAATTAAGCTCATTTTATAGTTAACACCATCCAATTGAACATCGAATTGCTGGTTTATCGGTGATAAAGGAATTTCTACAATCCCAGCCATTTTTTACCCCGCTCTATAATATAGTCAAGAATAACTCGTGGTAATGACGGCTTCACCGTGACTTTGGTTCCCACATTAATCACAGGTGCCGTATCTTCAGGATGTTTCATATTTTCAGCAGGCGCTGCTTGCTCCGTTGATGTTTCAACAATAATGATTTCACGCAGGTTTAAAATCACTGAGAGAACATTTTCACTGGTTTTATCCGTTGTGATTGTCATATCTTTAATTAACATATTTTTATATAAGCGTTTCCCGGTGACGACATCAAAAGGTTTATGGGATGCCCTAAGGTCGAGTAATTGTTGATACACCGCACGCGGACTGGTTCCCAGGCTCAATCCGGTAGCAATATCAAATACTTTTGTAGTATCAATAACATCAAGTAGCGAACCGCCACCAGCAAAACCTAGCTCCATTCTCACTTCTGATGGACTATCATAAGCATGATCACTGATTGTCACCCCCTGTTGGACTGGATGATCCGTGATATTGGATGTGTCCGTATGTGTTTCTGAAATAATGACACTCGGTACAATGGCACCTATTTTTCTCGTTTGCTGAGAAAACATAACTGATAATATATCCATTGTTATCTCACTTGTGTTTGCATATTTCTAAGTAACATACTGTGAGTGCGTTCTACCGTTTCTCCAGTAAGTCTTGCCGCTTCTCTGGGGGATTCAACGCCATTAATCTCAATATGATAGTTGACTTCCCCAATCCCATTCATATTATTATTGCCAGCAGGAATCAGCGAACGCAGCATGAAATTGTGAGTCACTCCCTGATGATTGATCATACTGTTGATATTCGTCATTGCACCGCTGAGCATATGAGGATCAATGGAAATGTTTTTCCAATAATTAGCAACATTATTTAGATGTTTGGTTAAGCCCAAAGGTTTATTCTCTGACGGTGGCACGCCGAGAATCGCCGCCCTAATAAATTCTGGTGAATAGGGATTACCACCAATTTCGACTACCATCATGCTATCAATCAAATGTTGCATCACATTAGGATCGGTTAAATCAAGGAACGCATCCTTAGAAACGCCCATCATTTTAGACACACTAGCAATGTATGCTTTAGTCTTATTACCGTCTTTTGATGGCGCCCATGTCGGGATAATACTGGCAATGGTTTGCAGCTTTTTTCCTGTAGTCTTGCCACTAAAATAACGCCTCAACTGATGAGCGGTGGCCTTTAATCCACTATATGCATCTGGAAACTTAGCAAATCTGTGCCCAGGGCTATCTTCACGGACTGCCCCTCTTTGATTCGCAAAGTTCATATTTAACGGGTTGTTATTCCTGGCCCCTCTGGAAGACATGAGTTTCTTTATTCTTGTTTCTGTCAGCTCACTGTTCAAAATATCCATCGACTGATTAACTGCATTTAAACTCTGATGAGTATCAGGCTGCTTAGCAATACCAGCTTTATGATGGTCTTTATTGAGTGGCTTATTCTTGCGTTTCTTTTTCGCTTTACTGGATTGGCCTGATACTTTTCTGGGAATATCGGCAATTTTTTGGCTGTGATCTTTATCAATTATAAGTTCACCGCCATCAAGCTGTTTTTGATATTTGGGAATACCAGCAACTTTCTGGTTGTGATCTTTATCAATGATAGGCTTACTACCATCAAGTTGTTTCTGGTATTTTTCATAATTATCTTTGCTAAAAAACGGTGTCAAGTCAGAAGCCACATAAAGCCCATGCGTTGATATCCAACTATTAAGTTGATCAAACGTTAACAGGGGTTTCTTATTTGCTTCACGTTCTTTTCGCTGCCGCTGTATGGTTTCACCCACCGTTTCGTGATTTTTCCTCGCTTCTTCTTGTAATGCATTTAATCGACTATTAAGGTTGAATAATATTCCCAGCGTCATTTTTCTTCCTGTGAATTTCCATAATTCATTCAGTGTTTTCAATAAGCCGTTCGCTGAAGCTTCCCCTTTGTTTAACCATTTAACTAATCCCTCAATCGCATTAAATATGTCATCACTATCAAGTGTGTTGGTGTTTTGATCAGCACATCCCATCGTGGCTTTTAATAGCGGCTCACTCATTGATGTTATCAAAGAGGCAGTATTAACATGGCCGCCATTGGCATGGGACAAAATATCAATCTTCGGTAGAAATCCTTCTACACTTCCACTTCCTACCGCCTGACTAGCTCCCTCATCAATAGGTTTAATTTTTTCAATCGTTGAACCTGTTTTCTGTAACTGTCCGTAGAGTTTGTCCAGCCCGTCAGTGACTTGGGTGATAAAATTAACCACCTCTGAGGTGGCGTCTTTAATTTCCGCCCTCATTTTGAGAACATTGGCTGTTACTTCAGTGATAACAGCGATAAATTTACGCTGTCCCACCTCGTCAACATCAAACTTAAGTGATACCAGGAAATCTCTCATTGTTTCAGCGTCATTACTCATTTCGCCACCTCTCTATCATGGCCTCATTTTCCGATTTAACATCAAGGGCATCATTCATCAATGCAATATCAGCCAGGTCAAGAGCGCCGTCTTTTAATGATTCATAACAGCACATGCCCGCAATGACCGGGCGTAACAGATAATCACGCCCTTTCGGGAGAGTTTCAAAATTTAAGCTGGGTTGTCCTGGGATTACACTTCGCTCTCTGATAGGGCGGGAAAAAAATTTCCCAATGAATCTCGAATAATAAAACCTACAATTTTCAGTAGTTCTAAGCCATTGATGTCATCGAACATCAATACTTGACCATCAGGTTCATAAATCTTGCTCCATATGCCACTCTGTTCACGAGAAACCACTGATAAGCAAATATCATTAATTTCATACCGGTTGGATTTTCCCAGCGCAGTAATGGATTCAATCAGATGAGGAATCAATTCTTCAAAGCTGGTCGCGCTATCATCATTTCTATCTGCGACGATCTTTTTCATCAGTGGCCCAAGTGCCGGAATAGCTGGAGACAAGGCCACTGCTAGATCCTGTTGCTGAAAAGCGTTCAGTTTGCCACTGCGATATTTTTTACCGTCGATTTCAAATTCCATAAGCTCCCCCCTCAAATACTTAGCCCAAAACCGTCCAAGCTACCGAAGCATAAGCCTGATTATGAACATGCAGACAAATGCCCCGGCTAGTTTCAGCGTTTGTAAAGTAAACTGGTTAGAATGTGCCTAACATGATGTCAATTTTTCCGCAATCAAACACCCAGGCAACGGTATTACCTGCTTTGGAATTCTGTAAATCCGGCTGCTTCTGAAAGGCAACAGAACGTGCAACAACAACGTCGTTACTTTCCTTGTTTCGAATAACAATCACGTTATTACCCCATGCTGCCGATGAAAGCGATTGTGCACTAAGCATAGCGTTCAGTTTTGCGTTTACCGGGCTGGTCTTAAGCAAGTTAACTGTAATAGTTCCAGATTTGGTAGCATGCAATGAATGCATGACTTCACCATCTGCTCCGGTGGTCATGGTGTTTTTGCTTTCTGACATCGTAACTACAATTCCCTCGTCAGAGAGAGCTGCGCCGTTACCAAGATCGAAAGAACCTCCTACCCCTGTAATAGAAGCAGAGACATCAAGAAAAGAATACGTAGCCATTTTCAATCCTTATCTGTTTACATTAATAATGACATCAGCGTAATGAACAGCTCCTGCTAATTTGATAGCGCACTGAATAACCGGTGCTTTCCGGGCTTCCCTATCAGCCTGTGCCTGTGTCGCAATGGGTGGAGCGTAGACGTAATAACCTTTTGTCAATGTTGCGCCGGTGTTCAGCGCACCAATCGGATCACCACCCCATACTCCATGAGCGATCAATCCATTCGTCACCGCTTGAGCAAGTGACTGTTCAACATTGGTAATTAGGCGTGTGACACCTTCATCAGTTTGGGGGATTTTGCTGGTACTGGTGTAAAGCAGGTTATAAAGATTGTTCTGAACGTAGTTCTGCAACCAGTCCAGACTGTGACGTTCATCAATGAAATCACCGTTTGCCATGACGCCTTCCTGAATAATGGCTGTGTCATTGTTGTATTTAACAAAAACGTTGCCGTTTTTCTTTTTCAAGGCGTTGGCTTGGGTTGCGGTGAGATTTTCCGCCGTAACCGCTGGTTCTTGTTTAAATTTCAGGGTAATGGTGGTGTTGTTACCGTCGAAATTGACCGTAAACATACGTCCCATCAGAGAAGCCACAGTATAGGGTTTACCCGTTGAATATTGCCAAAGCGTACGCTGATAATTTCCCCCTTTCAGTTTTGATCCAATATCAGTATCAACATCAGCATCTAATACCGCTGTTTTTTGCACTGTATGTCCATAGATTCGAGAAACAGATGCCGATTCAATGTAGTCAGTAACAGATAGAATATCTTCGTCTGTCAGCGTGTCGTCAGCGATAACCAGCCCATACCAGCCACTAGACGCAGCCCCCAATGTTGCCACGGCCTCAGCAATCGTTTCTGCTTTGGTTGGTTCGATAACCGTAGCCCCAGACTCTCCATCTAGTTTTAGTAAATCACCAATGTACGTTCCGCTAGCCTGTGAAACATAACCAATAGCGCCCGCAGAATTTGGTACCACGGCGAAACATGCAGATGAATTATCATATGTCACTGAACAATCTTTCAGCTTTTCCGCTACCCGTTGGGCAACACCATTAAGATTGGTTTCTTTACTCAAATCGATGCCGCTGCATATCACCTCTTTACCGTTAAGCGTTAACTTAAAAGAACCATTTGTGACGGCAGTAAATTTACTCAGTATTTGTTGTTGCTTGGTCAGTACTGCACCTTGCAAAGAAGCTCCGACATTGCTTTTAGCCCAGCGGCCAATATATAAATCGACAGGACGTGGTGACTGGGAGTAATAAAGCGCTGCGGCCTGGTACTCTGGCGTATCCATACCGAAATCTGCCCCTACGCCATCGATATCAGAATACTGGCGTAAACGCTCATGAGTATTGATCACGTTGCTTACACCGACGATCAGTAACGCACCAAAGTTCCGAGCCTGAGCCGCATGAGGAGCCATATTCAACGTGACATTGATAATGTTTGAAACAGGTAAACCCTGCATAATTTAATCTCCAAAGAATTTGACAGGCGCTTCCACCAGTGATTTAACACCGTATTCACGCACTACTTTTCGCCGCAAGGTGATCGTCATGTCATAACGATGCACCCACTGATTATTGATAAGCTCAGGTAAAAAAGTTAGCCGAGTATATTTGCCCACAGAAAGACCGAAACGACCTAATTCGTCATTGTTCTGACTGACCGCCAATCCATCACGAAAACAGGTACCGTACCGCTGGCAGTTCGGGCCATAAAACGAAATCAAACACTCGATTTCTTCATAACGCCATAACTCAGTACTTTCGTCGGTTTGGTTCTCAAAGACCGGAGACACGTCTGAAATAAAGCCCGTAATGCCAAAATCACACCCATCATCTTCCGATAACGGTGGTGGTGGTGATGTCCATCGGGAACGCACTTTATCGTCAGGCAAACCAGAAACACCACACACCCAATGGTGCAGAGTGTGTTCCAGCTCATCATCGTACTCAGGCCCAGGAGTGACAGGCGTTAACCAACCCGCTTTATCACTACTGTTGCTCATCAAAAATACCTCCATCAAACAGCAATAACTCGCAATGTAGCTGAATACACCAAGCCCTCTATGAAGGCTTAGTCTCCAGCACCAGGTTATGATTGATTTAATAGGGATACCGACCGCAAAGAAGGTAAAAAAATATGCGTAAGTCATTCGCGGCGGCAAATATGAAAAAGGCCGCAACAAAGTGCAGCCCTTACAATTACTATTTAAGTTTTTACTTATCTATCAGTGTGTCACAGCGGATACTTTAAGACACTTATACCTGTTATCTTTCAAGTTGCCTCTTTGTTGGCTGCACTCACTCACCCCAGTCACAGAGTTATCTATGCTCCTGGGGATTCGCTCCCTTGCCGTCTTGATGCATCTTGAAATCTATTGGGTATATCCATATCACACCATCTCTTGAATAACTTTAATTTTTTCAATTGAACCTGATGAATTAAACGTTATTTTCCCGATTTTCTACATAAAAAAACCCCGATAAAAATATCGAGGTTTATTAGTTTCCGCGCTTATTCGCAACTTTAACTGGTTAATACACTACCATAGCTTTTTGCGTACGCGCAAGCTTTTTGCACTCTTGTATTTCATTATCCATTTCTAATGTGATATCAAGCATAGCTAAACATCCCTGTACAAAGCTTTCGCCTTTTTGCAACCGGGAACGTACTTCAATATCTGATACCTCAATTAAACGAGCTATCGATCGTTTAGAAATACCCAAAGCATAGTACATAAATAAAACTTCAATTTCTTCAGACTTATCTACCGTCTTAAGCTTTGCTATACAGGCATCAATGATCAAACCATCATTATCGCAACAGGAAGGACGAGATGGACGAGTTGACGTAATCAGCCCCCTAAACCCAGCAGCGATCGGCGGCCAATTAACACCAGTGGCATCATCAGCCCAACCACCCCAACGCTCTAGAACTTGTTGAATATTGCGCATACGTTTTTACCTTAATTTTTAGTAGCAAATAGTAGTAAAAATTATTTTCGTAATGGCCTCTCGCATCCATGCATTCGGCGTTATATACCTGTTATCTTTCAAGTTGCCTCTTTGTTGGCTGCACTCACTCACCCCGGTCACAGAGTTATCTATGCTCCCGGGGATTCGCTCCCTTGCCGTCGCGATCCATCTTGAAATCTATTGGGTATAACGAATTTCTCATGCTCTATTTCTTGCGTTTCTTTGTTACTTAACTATATCGTCTCAATACATCTTATTACCTGATCTATTAAATAGAAATCCTATCTGATTTCTATTCCTTCCAAGCTTAATCTCAGAGGAAAATATAATATCTTGGTTAATACAACTAGTTATAAAGTGCTTATCATCCCCATCTAAGTATTTCTCATATAAATTTTACCTAATCCTGTAATGTATCCTACCTTAAAAGGCAAGGAACTTAGAACATCTAAAGCAAAGCTAATAGTTTTTATTATTTTCCGAGAATTTTCAGACAACATAACAACCCCTTTTTATTATCAGATAAAAAATACATTAAATAAAAAGTAGCACAAAATTTTTATCTCATGGATATTAAAGTGTAAAAAATACTTTGGATCAACGCTGAAATCTATAGAAAAATGACGATTAAAAATGTCCTCTACACCTATAACAAAGGTACAGAGATCATACTGTTTACATAACGATCAGCGACAAATCGATGCAAATGTAGGATTTGACTAACAGTGTTCGAAATATCTCAAGCAGATTTGAAAAAATTTTTAAGGCAGAAATAGGATTAATGTTACTAACAGTAAATTACCGATTATCAGGTAAATATCTATGCAGAAAGTTTTAACATTGTCAGAAATAACCCCTTTTTAACCAACGAGTTTTTTAAACTCATGCGACTTAACCGGCAATTTGGAAAAAGTATTTTACTGGTATGAAACTGTTTTTGCCTAACACGATCTTGCAACATCAATACCTGCTGCTATCTTTTACCCTGTCGGATCTCTATTTCCTGATTTCTTATTCTGGCTATTTTATGTTGGCCTGCCTGACAATGAGTTTCGCACTGATACCCATTCTGATAAAAAGATCGCTATGGAAAGTGACAAAATTAGCTGTATATAAAAACAGTTCTTTTATGTGAGATAAACATGAAAAAAGCCGTTATCTTCTGATAAAGATAACGGCTTCTTATATGATTTGGTGCCGGCTACCGGAGTCGAACTGGTGACCTACTGATTACAAGTCAGTTGCTCTACCAACTGAGCTAAGCCGGCGTATTCCGGGGTAGCCCCCGAAAGCGAGCGCAGTATATTACAACCTGATTCAAACAATCAAGCATAAATAATAGATTTTTTTAGACATATTCAAAACACCATAAACCCTGACATCAAAATCTGATCATTGATGACATATCGCTATCCCAAAGAACACTCTGACACAGAGACAACCACTATAAGATTGTGCAAAAACTGAAGGTACTACCCAGACAGCGACCTTTTCACTTCTCTTCAATTTATTCCACCCCAAAATAGTTGACTGCTATATACCCAATAGATGGGTTTATAATCTGGTGGTTTCTCATAGAAACCGAGCGAGAGCTAAGTGATCTTAGCGCATTCTGAATGATACTCTGGAATGAAAAAAACCTTATGCATAAAATATGCATAAGGTTAGTATTTGGCGGAAGGATAGAGATTCGAACTCTAGGATGGTTTCCCATCGGCGGTTTTCAAGACCGCTGCCTTCGACCGCTCGGCCATCCTTCCATGGCGCGAGATTATGCTCTATAGTAGGATCGTATGTCTAGTCTTAATCGCAAAAAATCTGTGATTTTTTTACTATTCGCTCAATCCTCAATCTACAATACCATTCCAGGTTCTTATCCTGTTAAAATTAGCATTCTCGCTAAATCATAGCCAAACAATGACTAAGGTTTTTACCTAACGCATGTATAACAGACAATCTTCAATCAATTCATCAACCATAAACCGTTACTATGGCTTGTTCATTGCCCTGCTTTTTGTTTCCCTGTTTTTATATAGCTATAACTACTTCAACGCCTGGCTGATGGGGAAAAAGTACGCGCTAAATAGTGTTGCAACCAAAATGGTATTGCAGATAGAAGATTATCGTTACCATGCTAATTCTATCTTTGAACAAGCTAATATCTCGCCTTTTAAACTACAGGGACCTGTTTCACCAATGAAGCTACGACCTGATGTTTATTGGCTTGAAAGTCGTTATCAGGCTATCGACGCTATTATTTTTGGTCACCATAACGCGACAAGTGCAGCGTTGGCACAACGTCTTTCCAATTATATAGAGATTTTGTGGGGCGCCCGCAATGAATACAACTCTATGTACTATCTGAACGGTAAAGATAACAATCTGTTTTTAATAACAACTCACTCCATTCTTAAACCAGAATTAAGATTTAAAGAAAGTTATCTGACACTGACAGCCGAATCGAAACGTTCAGAGATGCTGATGCAGTCTACCGCTTTAGATGAACGGGAAAATATTTCATCAATCCGTAAGCTAAGTGGCGAAAATCTCTATTTCTACACTTACAGGGCAACATTCAACTCACCAGGTCAATTGGCGACCGTTATCGCTTTTGATTTACCGATTAGCCATCTCCTTCCTATCGATATGGGAGCAGCAAACTTCAGCTTACTATCTAACAATGAACAAAACCCCGATGAAACGAATAAAGCTAATATCTCACAAAATGGTTTCTGGCTCGAATTCTCTCAACCACTCAGTGGCACGAAATACAAATTACTGTATCGGGTATCACTCAAAGATTTGCTGATCGATTTGTTGTACAAAAACATCTGGCTACTGCTGGCAGATTCAATATTTATTATTCTGTCTCTGGGTGGGCTTATTTATATTCGTAAAAAATATATTGCCCCAAATGCTCTTATGAGCCACGAGCTACAAGTCAAGGATGCGTTAAGTAACGATATTATCTCCAATATCCCAATTGGTTTACTGATTTATAATTTCTCAACAAATCAGATAATCATGAGTAATAAAATTGCTGATCATCTATTGCCTGATATCGACTTAAACAAAATTAAAATGATGGCAAAGCAACATCATGGTGTCATCCAAACATCAATTGACGATTCAGTCTATGAAATTAAAGTGCACAACATTCACCTGTTGCCAGAAACTTATCTATTTTTATTGCAAGATAAAGACCAGGAAGCATTGATTAACAAGCGTTTACAACTTGCACATCTCGAACATGATAAGAGCGTACAAGCCCGACGTTTTATGTTAACAAACATTAGCTCAGAGCTGAAACAGCCAATAAAGGAATTAAATAATATTGCTTACCAACTAAAACAAATCCCTATAGAGGAAAATAGTGATCATATCATCAATAATTTATTAACTAAATCTGAATATATATCCAGCTGGGTCGAGAATATCTCATTTCTCAATGAATTGGAATTAGGTGACTGGCAAGCAAAAAGTGAGTCATTTTCATTATCACACATGTTAGACGATATTTTTAAAAACGTGTTATCAAAAATAAATAATAAAGGGTTAAATTATTATTATCACTGTAATATTAACCCTGAATCCATATTTATTGGCGATGGCTTTGTCATCCGTAAAATTATCCTGATGTTGGTTAACTATGCAATCACGATTACATCTTATGGGAAAATATCACTCATAGTTAATTATTCTCAGAAATACAAAGATCAAATTCAGATCGAAGTTATAGATACCGGTGCCGGACTGAATTCAAACGATTTGGCAAATTTGAATTATCCATTTCTAAACAAAGCGGTTGGAGATAAATATCAGTCCAATTCAGGGCTGACCTTCTATCTCTGTGACCAATTATGTCGAAAACTCAATGGTCATTTTACTATAGACAGCAAACCTAACCTGGGTACACATTACACCATCAGTTTGCCGTTGATAATCGATCAAGACCAATGCCCACAGCTACTGGAAGATATTACCGCTTTACTGGATATTAGCAATACAGAAATCCGTAAGATCATACAAAATTACCTAAGACATTATGGCGCTGCTTACTTTGATAAAAAGAAAGAAAATATCAGTAGAGAATACGATATCATATTGACAGATAAACCGTATGATTCCGCCAGATCTACTATATTGTTGGTTGGTGATCTTGCTGGCCTTGAGCAGATGACTCCTGACTATATTAGATGTAACTACAATCTGAACGAAGCTATTATCAATGCCATTTCGTTATTAATTGAGAGAAACCTCAGTTTTAACGAATTTAATGAAATTTCAGAAATGTCACCATTTAACAACGAAGACACTGATTACGATATTGAAAATGTTATAAGCAGTTACCGAAAACAGCTGGCAGCTAGTGATTATCAGCAATTATTTATCGAGACAGTACCGATAGATATTAATAAACTGTATACTGATATAGAGCAGCATGATTTGATATCACTTTCGCAAACAGCACATCGCCTAAAAGGTGTCTTTGCTATGTTAGACTTAGAATTCCTCAAATTTTCTTGCGAAACACTGGAACAACACATAACAAACGGTAACGAAATAGAGATTAAAAATAGCATCAGCCGCATTGATTCTTTCATCACAAGGCTGTTGCAGCAAGGTAACTAATAGATGAATAGCCTTAACGTCATTATTGCCGATGACCATCCAATTGTTCTGTTTGGCATCCGCAAATCACTTGAGCGACTCGAATGGATCAACGTTGTCGCTGAGTCGGAAGACTCTACTACTTTGATCAACAATCTATCTTGTATTAAAGCAAATGTGCTGATCACTGATTTGTCCATGCCTGGAGACATCTATGGTGATGGGATTAATTTGATTAAATACATCAAACGCCATTACCCCAGGCTATCAATCATTGTTCTGACCATGAACAATAATCCAGCCATTTTAAGCGCTGTGCTCGAGCTTGATATTGAAGGAGTTGTTTTAAAACAAGGAGCGCCAACAGATTTATCTGACGTATTGACTGCCCTGAAGCAAGGGGAAAAATTTATGCCAGAGAGTGTTTCTGAACTGTTGAAAAAAGTAACGAAAACCCGCTACGGTGACAAACCGTTATCACAAAAAGAGAGCGAAGTACTACGCCTGTTTGCCCAAGGTTTCTTGGTAACAGATATTGCGAAAAAACTAAATCGAAGTGTCAAAACTATCAGCAGCCAGAAAAAATCAGCAATGGTAAAACTGGGTGTGAATAACGATATTGCGCTACTTAATTATCTTGCTTCTGTGGCTATCAGTGCCAATGAAAATGTTCATTAAATGCGATCCGTTATTTTAATATGAAACGAACTCTGATGCCTGGGAGCTACTATGGTACCAGGCATTATTCTAAGCACTAATACTCCCGACCGCTGTTAGTACCTGTTTGAGAGTCGCAAGGGAAACAGGCTTAGACAAACAATCATTCATCCCAGCATCAATACAGCGTTGCTTTTCTTCTGCCAATGCATTTGCCGTAATACCAATGATCGGCAACTCACATCCTTTATTCCGTAAATACATTGTTAGCGCATAACCATCCATATTAGGCATATTGACATCTGTCAGAATGATATCAACATATTCTTTCTTCAAATACTCCAATGCATCCAATCCATCATTCGCCATCGCTGTCTGAAAACCAATAGATTTCAATTGATCAGTCAATAAATAACGGTTGATAGGATGATCGTCCACGACCAACACCATAATAGTATTCAGCCAAGTGCTTGCCTGCAAGACAGGCAATGCTGTATTCAATACCTCGCTATTACCCGGTGAAATTAACCTCTCAATAAGTATAGCTAAATCATGCAAATGGTAAGTATTATGTAACCAATAGTTTTCTCTGATTTGTTCTGGTGAGCCAATATAGGCCGTCGATAATTCAATATAAGCATATAGAGGGGTAATAACAGCATCAGAGAAGTCACTGATAATAATTTCACTGCCATCTGTATTTTGCCCACTATATAAAACAATTTGTAAACCATGATAAATCAGAAAACGCTGTAAAAAATCTTCCAGATAAAGATTACGTATAGCCAATATAACTTTTTGCTGATGCTCATTAACTAGCTGAATTTTTGGTATATATTTCGCACCGTATAAAGGTAAACGGATAGAAAACATACTGCCTATCTGTGGCTGTGAAATAACTTCAATATCGCCATCCATCAAGTTGATAAGTTTTTCACAAATCGCTAAACCAAGACCCGTTCCTTGAGATGAACTTTCAGTATTTGGCATTATCTGGAAAAACGGATCAAATAACTGAATAAGCGCCTTATCAGAAATTCCTACTCCTGTATCCTTTACTCTGACATACAAGTAATCCCTATCAACTACTACATGTATAACCACACATCCAGTATCAGTGAATTTAATCGCATTATTCAACAGATTAGATATAACCTGTTGTAATCGAACGGGATCATTGCGGATATAATCCGCTACATCCGGCTCGATATAGCAATATAAGCTCAACGACTTTTTCGTAACTAATGGCAGATAGTTGGAAATAACGTGAGAGATAACTTCCTGACAAGAAAATTCTTTAGGTTCAATTTTAAGCTGTTTAGATTCAATCTTAGAGAAATCGAGGATGTCGCTGATAATTTTCAGTAACAAGGCTGAAGAGTTATTCATCGTTGATAATAAACGGACTGATTCAGCCGGTAATGAATGGGATTGTAATAACTCTAGGTTGCCAATAATTCCGTAAAGAGGTGTTCTCAATTCGTGGCTGACGGTAGCCAAAAACATAGACTTAGAATAGCTAGCCTGCTCCGATGCCAATGCCATTTCCTGTAATGATTTTTCCATCCTTACACGAACACTGATGTCAACCAATACACAAATTGCCACTTCTTCATTCCTGTAACGGGAATGAACAAAGCTGATTTGCAGATGATTGTTATTACTGGTTACTACGTCAACATAGCTGCTGGTTCTATCACAAATAATATGAATAATACGTTCCCGATCTTCATGGGTCAGCATTTTCAAGTAATTATGAGCCAATTCATTACTCAAAATATTACTGCCATCACTTACCCGCAATATACTGATCCCAACAGGAGCTGAAGCGACAATTTTATGATTAAACTGCTCGTGTTCCTCCAAACGAATCGCATTATCTTCCGCCGGAACAAACATTTTCCGCTCAAACAGATATACCAAGATAATGATGACAAAAGCAGATAGCACATTAAGCACAATGCTGCTAATAATCTGTATCTTAAAACCTTCAAAAATATTTTTCAGTGGAAGCGCGTAAATTATACTGAATGAAGATGGAATTAACCGGCGTTTTAACAATAAATCAGTGAAGTTATCATCATAGCCAAAATAAGGCGCTTCCAACTGATAATCATCATAATCAAGTTTGTAATCATCATTTGCTGGATAGTGCAACATGGGTTGATTACTACGATTTAACAATGTTATTGAAATCGGACGATCTTGCCTTTGAATAAAAGTATCTAATCTGATGAACTGTTCAATTCCTATCATGGCAACCATCTGACCGTTTACATATACCGGTGCTAACACATAGAGATGGCCGCTATCCGATCTTGCACCAGGCATAACCCAATAAACATTTCGTTCTTTACCTTGCTCTTTCAGACTAATAAGTCTACGTGAGTTTTCATAGACTATTTTTTTCAGCGTATCAAGCTCAGTCGTAGTATTACGAATAGAAAAATTCACCATACACATGCTCTGCGTACCCACCAGAAAAACCTGATTCAACCCCTGTGGAGCCGCAAGATTATCTTTCCAATAAAAGATAAGGTTATTCAACGAATTTAAGTAACTATGGGTATTTTTGCGAAAGGTATGACAGTCAGCACTTTGGTTTAAAGGGTGATAAGAAAATGCCGGGTTATTATGTGGAAAATCAAAAACTGCATTCTTTTTTTCATTGGAATTCAGTAAATGTTTTTCTGTCATATATTGGATATCGCGCAGAATACTGGCAGTATGACGCACATAAGAGAGGGTAGAATCATAATTAGCATTATATTCTTGTCGGATGTCAGATTTTACTTCATTAAAGATATTAACCAAGTAAAAAGCCGTTAACAAAGCTCCTAATGCCCACAACATCAAACCAATTACCCGGAAAAGGTAACGGGATATTTTCAGTGTTGTACGAAAAGAAGAAAGATATCTCAAAAGGCTACCTGATAAAAACAAACATCATTCAACGTAATGAATTACAGGATATACCAGAGCTTAAGAATTACAAAGAATCATCTGTTATAATTCTAAATTAATAAAAATCACCTGAAAAAAACAGGTACCGAAGTACCTGTTCCTTAATTGAGTGAAAAAATATTTTCACTTAAACCGGATCGGCTGATTCTCTGCCACTATCAGCATCAGGTGAATTGGTATTATCGCTTTCCAATCCTTCCCTTTCTTCTACCAGCTCATCTTCATCATCTTCAGGTTCTGCAACCCGCTGTAAGCCAACAACTTTCTCATCTTGAGCAGTACGGATCAGTGTTACGCCCTGAGTATTCCGGCCAACAACGCTGACTTCCGACACCCTTGTACGTACCAATGTACCTGCATCGGTAATCATCATAATCTGATCAGTTGGCACAACTTGAATTGCACCGACCACATTACCATTACGCTCGCTGACCTTGATTGAGATAACCCCCTGAGTTGCTCGGGATTTAATTGGATACTCATTTTCAGCCGTTCGTTTGCCATAACCGTTTTCAGTCACTGTTAGGATTTCGCCTTCGCCACGCGGGATAATCAGGGAAACAACTTTGTCTTTACCATTGAGCTTAATACCGCGTACTCCGGTGGCTGTACGTCCCATTGCACGAACAGCACCCTCTTCAAAGCGAACAACTTTCCCTTCAGCAGAAAACAGCATGACTTCGTTACTGCCATCAGTCAGGTCAACGCCTATCAGTTCGTCACCTTCGTTGAGGTTAACCGCGAGAATACCAGCACTACGTGGACGGCTAAAATCCTGTAAGGCGGTTTTCTTCACAGTCCCGCTGGCCGTAGCCATAAAGACATACAGCCCATCTTCATATTCACGCACTGGCAGAATCGCAGTAATCCTCTCATTTTGCTCCAGCGGGAGAAGGTTAACGATCGGACGACCACGGGCGCTACGACTGGCCTCAGGTAACTGGTAAACTTTCATCCAGTACAGACGACCGCGGCTGGAGAAGCAAAGAATCGTATCGTGAGTATTGGCTACCAACAGCTTTTCAAGGAAATCTTCTTCCTTGATGCGTGCTGCGGATTTACCTTTACCGCCACGACGCTGCGCTTCATAGTCAGACAGTGGCTGATATTTGACATATCCCTGATGTGACAGCGTGACAACAACATCTTCCTGATTAATCAGGTCTTCAATATTGATGTCAGCAGTATTTTCAGTGATTTCAGTGCGGCGGGCATCATTATATTGCGCCTTGATTGCCAACAACTCTTCACGGATCACTTCCATCAAGCGATCAGGATTCTCCAGAATGAACAGCAACTCACCGATTAACGTCAGCAATTCGCGATATTCATCCAATAACTTTTCATGCTCAAGGCCGGTCAGTTTCTGCAAACGCAAATCCAAAATGGCCTGGGCCTGCTGCTCGGTCAGATAATATTTACCACCATGCACACCATATTGTGATTCCAGCCATTCAGGGCGAGCGGCATCATCACCAGCACGTTCCAGCATGGAAGCAACATTGCCTAATACCCATGGCTGAGCAACTAATGCTGCTTTTGCCTCGGCTGGCGTCGAGGCTCGACGAATCAGTTCGATAATAGGATCGATATTCGCCAGCGCCACAGCCAATGCCTCAAGAATATGGGCACGTTCACGGGCTTTCCGTAATTCAAAGATTGTACGACGAGTGACTACTTCGCGGCGGTGGCATATAAATGCAGAAATAATGTCTTTCAGATTCAGCAGTTTTGGCTGTCCCTGATGCAGCGCCACCATGTTGATACCGAAAGAAACCTGAAGCTGAGTCAGGGAATAGAGGTTATTCAGAACCACTTCCCCTACAGAATCGCGTTTCACTTCGATAACAATACGCATGCCATCCTTATCAGATTCGTCACGAAGAGCACTAACCCCTTCAATGCGCTTTTCCTTCACCAGTTCGGCAATTTTTTCAATCAAACGGGCTTTGTTGACTTGATAAGGAATTTCGTGCACCAGAATAGTTTCACGACCATTTTTCTCATCAACTTCGATTTCAGCACGGGCACGGATATAAATTTTACCGCGACCAGTCCGATAAGCCTCCTGAATACCCCGACGACCATTAATGATCGCAGCAGTCGGGAAATCTGGGCCAGGAATATACTGCATCAGCCCTTCAATACTGATGTTTTCATCATCAATATAAGCCAGACAACCATCAATAACTTCGGATAAGTTATGAGGAGGAATGTTGGTTGCCATACCCACTGCAATACCGGAAGAACCGTTGATCAGCAGGTTGGGTACTTTAGTTGGCATGACTTCCGGGATCTGCTCGGTACCATCATAGTTCGGCACAAAATCGACGGTTTCTTTTTCCAGATCCGCCAGCAGCTCATGGGCAATTTTCGCCATACGTACTTCGGTGTAACGCATAGCTGCGGCTGAGTCACCATCGACTGACCCAAAGTTACCCTGACCATCTACCAACATATAACGCAGGGAGAACGGCTGAGCCATACGAACAATCGTGTCGTAAACTGCGCTGTCCCCATGTGGGTGGTATTTACCGATAACGTCTCCGACAACACGGGCAGACTTCTTATAGGGTTTATTCCAATCATTTCCCAGCACATTCATGGCGTAAAGTACGCGACGGTGTACCGGCTTCAGTCCGTCTCGAACATCTGGTAGTGCACGCCCGACAATAACAGACATTGCATAATCCAGATACGAGCTTTTCAGCTCTTCTTCGATATTGACCGGCGTGATTTCTCTGGCAATGTCGCTCATGGAGCCCACTATCCCTCATAATTCCGAATTCAAAGGTTTAGAACTATACCACAAATCAACAGCTTTATAAAAATCAGATACGGGTATTTAAAAATTAAGCCGTGTATACTATTCCCAGCGCAGAGTGAATCCATCTGTAAAGAAAGTTTAAGGAGCAACAACCGTCGATGAACACCAAATCCCCCTCCACGACAAACAATGTTGATCAACAAGAAATAGAGAAATTTGAAGCAGTTGCTTCCCGCTGGTGGGATCTGGAAGGTGAATTTCAGCCACTACACCGTATTAATCCACTACGCCTGAATTATATTTTGCAACGTTCCGAGGGGATCTTCGGTAAAACAGTATTAGATGTGGGTTGTGGTGGCGGCATTTTATCAGAAAGTATGGCTCGTGAAGGTGCAGAAGTGACCGGGCTTGATATGGGAACTGAGCCGCTTCAAGTTGCCAGACTACACGCCCTTGAAACAGGCATCTCTGTCACTTATGTACAGGAAACAGTGGAAAGTCACGCAGAAAAATATCCACAGGCTTATGATATCGTCACCTGTATGGAAATGCTGGAACATGTCCCGGACCCTCAATCGGTTGTTCGAGCTTGTGCTCAGTTAGTAAAACCCGGTGGACATGTCTTTTTCTCTACCATTAACCGCAACAAGAAAGCCTGGCTCATGGCGGTGATTGGCGCAGAATATATTCTGAAAATGGTGCCGAAAGGAACCCATGATGCGAAGAAATTTATCCGTCCATCAGAGTTGATAGGCTGGATTGACAGAACTCCCCTGAAAGAACAGCATATCATTGGCCTGCATTATAATCCGCTGACGGATAAATTTAGCCTTGGTTACAATGTGGACGTTAATTATATGCTGCATACTCAATATGTCTGACATATTCATCTGACAGATTAAGAAATCGACAAATGAATCATATTTTCAAGAATTTTTTTACTTAGGTTTACTCGTATTTCTGTCAGGTCAACCGCTAGTAATGATGCAGGCTTCCGGCTTTTTGATAAATTTAGTCCTCAAGTTATCCACAAAAATCCGTGTTTTTGTACACTTGATAAAAGCTGGTTTTAACATTATCTTGTTGTCATTATTTAGTGCACCCCCTACATATTGTGTTCCTTAACATTCCATTACCACTACTCTCTCGTTGGTTTCTTCACCATTGAGGGAGTTACGTTTTGGTCTGACTAAAGACACAAAGCAGGTGGGAGTGAGTCTGAAAGTAAATGTAAGGTATGCCTGTCCATGAACCATAGTCTGCTAGTAACAAAGCGTGATGGCCACAAAGAACGAATTGACCTTGAAAAAATCCACCGGGTTGTCGCCTGGGCAGCCGATGGCCTGAAAAATGTCTCGGTATCACAAGTAGAGCTGCGTTCCCAGATCCAATTTTACGACAGTATCAAAACCTCAGATATTCATGAGACGATGATTAAAGCTGCCGCTGACCTTATTTCTGGTGATGCACCTGACTATCAGTATCTAGCAGCCCGCTTAGCAATTTTCAATTTGCGTAAAAAAGCTTATGGTCAATTTGAGCCACCTGCACTGTATGATCATGTATCCCGTATGGTGGAAATGGGCAAATATGACAAACACTTGCTTGCAGACTACTCGAAAGAAGAATTCGAGCAAATGGACGAGTTTATTGATCACTGGCGTGATATGAACTTTTCTTATGCCGCGGTCAAACAACTTGAAGGTAAATACCTGGTTCAGAATCGCGTTACTGGTGAAATTTATGAAAGCGCCCAGTTTCTTTATATTTTGGTTGCCGCGTGCCTGTTCTCCAGTTATCCGAAAGAAACACGTCTGGACTATATCCGCCGCTTTTACGACGCGGTTTCCACTTTTAAAATTTCGCTGCCTACCCCTATTATGGCCGGTGTTCGCACCCCTACTCGTCAATTCAGTTCCTGCGTACTGATTGAATGTGGCGACAGTCTGGATTCCATTAATGCGACTTCCAGCGCCATTGTGAAATATGTTTCCCAACGTGCAGGTATTGGCATCAACGCCGGTCGTATTCGTGCACTAGGTAGCCCGATCCGTAATGGTGAAGCATTCCATACAGGTTGTATTCCGTTTTATAAGCACTTCCAGACAGCGGTAAAATCCTGTTCTCAGGGGGGGGTCCGTGGCGGCGCAGCTACACTGTTCTATCCGCTGTGGCATCTGGAAGTTGAAAGTCTGCTGGTACTGAAAAACAACCGGGGTGTTGAAGGAAACCGTGTCCGTCATATGGACTATGGCGTACAGCTTAACAAATTGATGTATGAACGCCTGATCAAAGGTGAAGATATTACACTATTTAGCCCGTCCGACGTCCCAGGGTTATATGATGCATTCTTTGCTGATCAAGATGAATTTGAGCGTCTGTACACCAAGTATGAGCAAGACAGTAATATCCGTCAGCAACGTCTGAAAGCCGTTGATCTATTCTCCTTGATGATGCAGGAACGCGCTTCTACTGGCCGTATCTATATTCAGAACGTAGATCATTGCAACACTCACAGCCCATTTGATCCATCAGTTGCGCCTGTACGCCAGTCAAACTTATGTCTGGAAATTGCACTACCAACTAAGCCATTAAATGATATCAATGATAAAAATGGCGAAATTGCGTTGTGTACACTGTCTGCATTCAACCTAGGTGCAATTGAAAATCTTGATGAGCTGGAAGAATTGGCTGCTCTGGCTGTTCGCGCTCTTGATGCTCTGCTCGATTATCAAGATTATCCAATCCTTGCAGCAAAACAAGGGGCTATGGGTCGCCGTACTTTAGGTATTGGTGTCATCAACTATGCTTATTATCTGGCAAAACACGGCGTACGTTATTCAGATGGCAGCGCTAATAACCTGACTCACAAAACATTTGAAGCTATCCAATATTACCTATTGAAAGCATCGAATGAATTAGCGAAAGAGCAAGGTGCTTGCCTATGGTTTAAAGAAACGACCTATTCTGAAGGTATCCTGCCTATCGATACCTATAAAAAAGCACTGGATACACTGACTAATGAGCCTCTTCACTATGATTGGGAAACATTGCGTAGCGATATCAAACAATATGGTCTGCGTAACTCAACATTATCCTCTTTGATGCCTTCAGAGACTTCTTCACAGATCTCTAACGCCACCAACGGTATTGAACCACCTCGTGGTTATATCAGTATCAAAGCATCGAAAGACGGGATTTTGCGTCAGGTTGTTCCAGAATATGAAAGCCTAAAAGGGGCTTATGAATTACTGTGGCAAATGCCTGGCAATGACGGCTACTTACAGTTGGTTGGTATCATGCAAAAATTCATCGACCAGTCGATCTCTGCCAATACCAACTATGACCCAACACGTTTCCCTAGCGGAAAAGTGCCAATGAATCAGTTGCTGAAAGATTTGTTACTCGCTTACAAATATGGTGTAAAAACGCTGTATTACCACAATACACGTGATGGTGCAGAAGACGTTCAGGATGACCTGGAAGAAGTCGTGGAATCTGCTGATTCCGATTGTGAAAGCGGCGCATGTAAGATTTAATTTGAGGAAGTTATGGCCTATACCACCTTTTCACAAGTAAAAAACGACCAGTTACAAGAACCGATGTTTTTTGGTCAGCCGGTAAACGTAGCCCGTTTTGACCAGCAAAAGTATCCAATTTTTGAGAAATTGATCGAAAAACAGCTCTCTTTCTTCTGGCGTCCAGAAGAAGTTGACGTGTCCCGTGACCGCATTGATTACAATGCACTACCGGATCATGAAAAGCATATTTTTATCAGTAACCTGAAATACCAAACGCTGCTGGACTCTATTCAGGGCCGCAGCCCGAACGTGGCGTTTTTACCGTTGATCTCCATCCCTGAGCTGGAGACATGGGTTGAAACCTGGTCTTTCTCGGAGACTATTCACTCACGTTCTTATACTCACATCATCCGTAATATCGTTAACGATCCGGCTGTTGTATTTGATGATATTGTCACCAACGAAGAGATTCTCAAACGCGCAAAAGATATTTCCGCTTATTACGATGATCTGATTAAGATGACCAATAACTATCAGTTATTTGGTGAAGGAATACATCAAATTGCAGGTACAACCATCACAGTCAGCCTGCGTGAACTGAAAAAGCAGTTATATCTGTGCCTGATGAGTGTTAACGCGCTGGAAGCGATCCGCTTCTACGTTAGCTTTGCCTGTTCATTTGCCTTTGCAGAACGCGAACTCATGGAAGGTAACGCTAAAATCATCAAACTGATCGCCCGTGACGAAGCACTACATCTGACAGGTACTCAGCATATGTTGAACCTGTTGCGCTCTGGTCAGGATGATCCGGAGATGGCAGAAATTGCTAATGAGTGTGAACAACAGTGCTATGACCTGTTTGTTCAAGCTGCGGAGCAAGAAAAAGAGTGGGCAGATTATCTGTTCAGCGAAGGTTCAATGATTGGTTTAAACCGAGATATTTTGTGTCAATACGTTGAATACATCACCAATATTCGTATGCAGGCTGTCGGGCTAAAACTGCCATTTGAGACGCGTTCTAACCCGATTCCGTGGATTAACTCCTGGCTGGTATCCGATAACGTTCAAGTAGCACCACAAGAAGTTGAAGTCAGTTCATATCTGGTTGGTCAGATTGATGCTGAAGTTAACCCTGACGACCTGAGTGATTTTGAACTCTGATGACAAGTTATAAAGTAACCCTGCATGATATGCAGGGTTATCATATTTACAGCTCCCCCGAGCTGCATAACAGTCTGCTAGAAGCACTGGAACAAGGTAGAGTACAACCGGAATACCAGTGCCGTGAAGGTTATTGCGGCTCCTGCCGTGTCAGATTGGTAAAAGGTAAAGTCGGTTATCGGCGTAAACCTCTGGCTTTTGTTAACGAAGGTGAGATTTTACCCTGCTGTTGTCATCCGCTTAGTGATATTGAAATTGAGCTATAACCTTTAGTTATTCACAATAAAAGGTAATAACTAATTTTTCAGTTATTATCTTTTACCTTCTACCTTTTGGCAGTAATATTACTGTCTTCTTCTTTAATATATTCACTAAAATCTACTGTTACATCAAAATTCCCACTCTATACCCGTCATCTTTCAAGTTGCTTCTTTGTTGGCTGCACTCACTCACCCCGGTCACATAGTTATCTATGCTCCCGGGGATTCGCTCCCTTGCCGCCGCGATGCATCTTGAAATCTATTGGGTATATTATATTTATTGAAGTGGTCTAAATTAACATTTCTCAAAAAATTGATTGTAATAAGTCGTTACTTCCTAATGAATCTGCTCCCAACAAGCCATTGCCTGAATAGGTTTGCACTGAATAGAAATCACCATTAAATACACATCTGGCATTTTTCCATCGTTTAAAAATCTCACTCATTATTTCACCACCGTAATTTTAGCGGTCAGGCTCATTTAATAACCATTTGAATATCTTTGAGATAATTAGAGGACACATAATAGTGATTACGTGTCCATATTAATTAACTCTCTAAATCAAAGATCATGAATAATCAATGCAAAAACAAACTGTTTCTTTATCGTCAAACATAACTTCTGCAACGCGAAAAAGCCAATCGTAATGCTGCTCCAACTTCCTCAGGGGAGCTGTCTGCCGGAATGATGACATAGTCAAATTCGGAAATGGTCTTACCTGTCCAACTTTCCAATTTTTCATGACAAGATGGCCGGATCGTTATTTGACCATCAAGCAACTGGATTCCACAATTATGCATTTTTTTAAAAAGCTGACGTTTTGAACGGTAATCATAAGATTCCATCATCTTAGTGATCCAATTTTTATACTGCTCATCACTTGCATCATGATCAAAATAATCCTCACATTCATCAAGTGGGATTACTCTGCTTTTTGATAAAGTATCGAGCACAGCCTTTCCCAACTCTTGATCAGATGCAATTGGCTGTAATAAATGATTACTTCCTAAAGGATCTACTCTCAATAAACCGTTACCTGAATAAGTTTGTATTGAATAGAAATCACCATTAAATTCAGTCCTTGCATGTAATCCTTGTTTAAAATCTGCACTTATTATTTCACCACCACAGCTTCGACGGTAAGGAAAATTTAATAACTGTTTGAGCCTTTTTAAGATAATTAGGAAACTCATAATAGCCATTCCATTTTAAATTGATCATATAAATCAAAGAGTAAGATAATTAGCGGACACATAATAGTGATTACGTGTCCATCTTAATTAACTCTCTAAATCAAAGATCATGAATAATCAATGCAAAAACAAACTGTTTCTTTATCGTCAAACATAACTTCTGCAACGCGAAAAAGCCAATCGTAATGCCGTACCCACTTCCTCAGGGGAACTGTCTGCCGGAATGACGACATCATCAGATTCTACCATGCCTTTTCCTGTCCAGAGATCAAGTTTTTCGTGACCAGAAGGCGAGATAGTTATAACGCTACCTAACAAACAGATATTACAACTGTTCATCTTCTTAAATAACTGACGTTTTGAACGGTAATTGT